>CBDUWQ010000012.1:0-39235 GCA_965370965.1 uncultured Bacteroidales bacterium | reverse complement strand
TGGGGTGGTCGCCTCCAAAAGAGTAACGGAGGCTTCTAAAGGTACCCTCAGCATGGTTGGTAATCATGCGTAGAGTATAATGGCAGAAGGGTGCTTGACTGTGAGACTGACAAGTCGAGCAGGTACGAAAGTAGAGCATAGTGATCCGGTGGTTCCGTATGGAAGGGCCATCGCTCAAAGGATAAAAGGTACGCCGGGGATAACAGGCTGATCGCTCCCAAGAGCTCATATCGACGGAGCGGTTTGGCACCTCGATGTCGGCTCGTCACATCCTGGGGCTGGAGAAGGTCCCAAGGGTTGGGCTGTTCGCCCATTAAAGTGGCACGCGAGCTGGGTTCAGAACGTCGTGAGACAGTTCGGTCCCTATCTGTTGTGGGCGTTGGAAATTTGAGAAAATCTGCCGTTAGTACGAGAGGACCGCGGTGGACGAACCTCTAGTGTACCTGTTGTGGCGCCAGCTGCATCGCAGGGTAGCTACGTTCGGAAGGGATAAGCGCTGAAAGCATCTAAGCACGAAGCCCATTTCAAGATGAGATTTCCTTTAAGGGTCGTTGGAGACTACGACGTTGATAGGTCGCAGGTGTAAAGGCAGTAATGTCAAAGCCGAGCGATACTAATTACCCAAAGGCTTACTTTAATTGGTTTCAGGTTATGAACATTTACTATTTTTCATACATGTTAAGATATTTTGGTCAGTACTGAGTATTAAGTACCGGGCAATGAGATTTCTCATTAGCCATTATTTTAAATCTCACTATTGACAAACGATTTTAGGTGGTTATTGCATAGGGGCTCCACCTCTTCCCATACCGAACAGAGAAGTTAAGCCCTATAGCGCCGATGGTACTGCATAGACTGTGGGAGAGTAGGTCGCCGCCCAATTTTAAGCCTCGATTATTTTGTAATCGGGGCTTTTTTTATGTCAAATATTTTGTATTATATTGCAGAAGCTGTTAAGCAACCAAATTTGCTTATAGCTTTGGACAACGTAGCGCTCCACCACGGCGGACAGGCTGTTACGTTTATTGCTTCATAGCAGCAACCATAGTACTCAGCTATATGATTTTTTGATTTACCCAAGATGGCGGCGTTCCATTGTAACACCGCCATCCTGGCGGTAAGTCATTTTCTGAAACCTTATGGTTTTGTTGCAGCAATCATTTTGCAAAGCAATACAATAAATACCATACAAATTTATAGTAACCAATTTTCCGCAACAGTAAATCACTTTTGTAGCAATATTTTTTTTATTTACTTTAAATGTAAATAGCAAATTTAAAATCACCAATTTTAAGTTTTTGATTCGTGTTTTGGATGAGTTATTATATTAATGGATTCACCTCTTTTCAACCGATCCGCCGCGGCGGATAAGCCCTATAGCACCGATGGTACTGTCCGCCGCGGCGGGGTGGGAGAGTAGGTCGCCGTCCAATTTTAAGCCTCGATTATTTTGTAATTGGGGCTTTTTCATGTCAAATATTTTGTATTATATCGCAGAAGCTGCAAAAGCAACCAAATTTGCTTATAGCTTTGGACAACGTAGCGCTCCACCACGGCGGACAGGCTGCTACGTTTATTGCTGCATAGCAACAACCATTTTGTAAAGTAGTTATTAAGTGCCATAATTAACACGTAGCAGGCGATACAAGATTCAATAATATAATTGGTGATTGAACACAAGATTATAATAAAAAATAATGTACATTTGAAATAAAAACAATTTAATGAAAATATACTTTACATTATTATCAATACTATTTGTTATTTCAAATTCTATTGGGCAAATAAATAAACAAGGAGTACCATTTATTACCAATTATACACCAAATAAATATGAAGCAGCCGGGCAAAATTGGGATATTGTTCAAGATAGTCGTGGTGTTATGTACATTGGTAATAACGATGATGGGGTTTTAGAGTATGATGGTGTATATTGGCGTCATTTATCTGTTAATAACAAATCCATAATTCGCTCTTTGGCAGTGGATAGTAATGGAGTTGTTTATGTTGGTGCAATTAATACTTTTGGTCAATTAATTATTGATAATTCAGGAAAATTAAAGTATAAACAATATATAAATCAGTCGGATAGCGTAAAAATTGATTTTGGTGATGTGTGGAAAACATATTCAACTGATTCTTCTGTCTTTTTTTGTACCGAGGATTATCTTTTTAGCTATAATAATTCTTATTTAAAAAGGAATAAATTGCCTGAAGGAGTTGTTTTTTCATTTAACAGTGAAAATGGAATATTGTTACCCAATTTTAATAATGGGTTGATGAAAATTAAAGATGGAGAGGCTATTACTGTTAAAGGGGGCAATTTTTTTAAGGAGAAAGGGGTTTATACTATAAATAGTATTGGCTCAAAGCAGTTAATTGGTACTTATCCACAAGGTTTGTATTTTTTTAATAGCAAATTAGGTAATGCCAAAAAAGCATATCATGGTATGTTTGTCAATAGCTTTGTTAAGGATAATCAGCTTTACTCTTCGTGCAATTATAAATCGCAATTATTATTGGGAACAATATTTAATGGAGCTTTATTAATTGACACTAATGGTGTTGCATTAAACCACTATAATAAGTCGGTTGGTTTACAAGATGAGACTATAATTAACCTTTATAACAGCAACAATCAAAATATATGGTTAGCGTTAAATGATGGAATTTCAAAAATTGAACAAAATAGTGCTATTACTAAATTTGATGAAAAGCAAGGTATAAAAGGTGCTGTGTTGGATATTTGCAGTTTTAATGATAAACTTTTTATTGCAACTTCGCATGGAGTATTTTATAAAGACGATTTAAAAAAAGGGACGCCTAATTTCACGAAAATAGAAGGTATAAAAGCACAAACATGGTCGTTATTGCCTTATAATTATAAAGGCGAAGAGCAACTGTTAGTAGGCTCAATAAATGGTCTTTTTTCAATAACTAAGTCCTTAAAAGTAGAATATATAGATAAGCAAATTGCGGCGTCCGGTAAAGAATCAGGTACTATTTATATTCAAAAATTACATAGTAATATTTTGGATTCTAGCGAGGTAATAGTTGCAGTTTACAATGGAGCCTTCTCAATAAAATACGATGGTTTTAAATGGAATCGTTATAATAATTACCTGACAAATAGTTATGATATTAAACATATTAACAATGGTACTGATGGCAGTTTATGGTTTAGTTCTCAAATGAATGGTTGCATTAATTTAAATAGTAATAATATGCAACAAAATAAATTTACAACAGCCAATGGATTGCCGTCAAATTCAGGCATTTCTATTAATATAATTGATAAAAAAGTTGTTGCTGGAACCCAAAATGGCTTGTATGAGTTTTGTGCTGATAAAAATATTTTTAAAAAGTATTCAAAGTTGGTAGATATTAACAGCGTAGTACATTTTTTTAATTATGATAATGAAGGAAATATTTGGTTAAGTCTGAATAAGGGAAAAGAACGTTGGGTTAATAGATATTTAAAGCAAAGCGATGGTACTTATATTAAAGATGATTACTCGCTTAAAAGACTACCAAATGAACAGATTGAAGCTATTTTTCATGATAAAAATGGAATTACTTGGCTTGGTTCGGCAAGTGGCTTATATTGTTTTGACAGTAAAAAAGAAGTAGATTATACAAAGCCATTTAATACACTTATACGAGAGGTTTTAACCAAAAACGATTCAATACTTTTTTATGGTAGTTATTATAAAATATTATCTAATGGAAATGTAATACCTAGTATTAATCAGCCAACAGGGTTAGTGCCGGAGTTAAAATACTATTTTAATGATTTAACATTTGAATATGCAGCTCCTTACTTTATTGAAGAGCAAGAGACTGAATATTCATATCAACTATTTGGGTATAGTAATGAGTGGAGCAGTTGGACAAATGAGACAAAAGCTGTATTTACAAATTTAAACAAAGGTGAGTATATTTTTAAGGCAAAAGCAAAAAATATTTATGGCATTGAGAGTTCGATAGCTCAATATAGGTTTGTAATACTTGCTCCATGGTACCAAACCATTGTTGCTTACATATTATATGTAATAATGGCAGTATTGTTAATTATAGTAATTGTTAAAATATACACGCGTAGATTGGAGCAGGAAAAAATCAGACTTGAGGGAATTGTGCTTGAGAGAACATCGGAGATAAGAAAGCAGAGAGATGATATTGAGAAGAAAAATGAGGTTCTGCAAAAGCAAAAAGAGGAGATTCTTAAACAGAAAGAGGAAATAACATCAAGTATTCAGTATGCTCAGCGTATTCAAAGGGCTATAGTGCCATCGGAGAGTGAAGCACAAAAATTATTAAAAGATTATTTTTTACTTTGGAAACCCCGTGATATTGTAAGTGGCGATTTTTGGTGGTTAGGCGAAAAAGATGGTTATGTGGTGGCAACAGCAGTCGATTGTACCGGGCATGGCGTGCCGGGAGCATTTATGAGTATGCTTGGCGTGTCATTCTTAAATGAAATTGTAAACCAACAAAGCACAACCTTATCAAATGAAATATTAAACAGGTTGCGCGAAAAAGTTAAAAATACATTGGGGCAAACTGACAAAGGAAGCAACAATAAAGATGGTATGGATATGGCACTTTTAGTGTTAGACCTTAATAATATGAAAGCTCAATTCTCGGGGGCATATAATCCTCTATATCTGTATCGTAATGGAGAATTGCATGAAACTAAGGCTACTCGCAATCCTATATCTGTTTACATAAAAGAAAAACCTTTTGAGCAAAATATAATCAACCTGCAAAAAGGCGATACAATGTATCTGTTTTCCGATGGTTTCCCTGACCAGTTTGGAGGCGATAAAGACAAAAAATATTCAACTAAACGGTTTAAACAGTTATTACTCGATATTCATACAAAACCTATGAGTGAGCAAAAACAGTTTTTAGATGAAGAAATGCTTAAATGGAGAGGCGATACTGAACAAATTGACGATATTATTATTTTAGGCATTAGGGTTTAACATATATTAGATAATCCTAAATAGTGCTTGCCCATAAACCCCGTCTTTGATCTGTTAAGGTATGCCAGAGCAGGTAAAAAATACCAATTCCAAAATTATATATTTCTATTTAACTTACAGAAAGCCAACAATATAAATTTGTTTTTTTGTATAAAGTTACTTAACTTTATCAAGTATAAGATAAGCATTTTTTAGATTTGCTCTTTTTATACTGCACTCCTATATTTTTGAGCCCAATACGGTAGATTTTTTTTATAAACGATGAACTTAAATAGCCATTATCATGAAAAAAATTACAACAATTACATTAGGTTTAATACTATCAGTATTATTATTAGCACAGGTTCCACAAAGCTTTAAGTACCAGGCAGTAATGCGCGATACAGATGGTAACGTAATTAAAAACGAGGCTGTTAGTATTAAAATAAGCATTTTGCAAGACACTGAAACCGGAACCTCAGTTTATTGTGAAGAGCACGCAACCACAACAAACAGTTACGGACTTATTAATTTCAACATCGGCGAGGGAGAAGTTCAATCAGGAGTTTTTAACGACATTGATTGGGGTAGTTCACAATACTATATGCAAATTGACCTGAGCCGAAATGGAGATGAGTTTATTACCATAGGTACAGCTCCATTGCTTTCAGTACCATATGCACTTTATGCCAAAACTGTTGAAAATACTGATGATGCCGATGCCAACCCTGCTAATGAGATTCAAAATATATCTATAAATGGCGATACCATACATCTGTCAAAAAATGGAGGTAAAGTAACCCTACCAACCAAAGGTTGGGGTAACCCCATAACCGATGAAGCCTTGTTTGCAGTAGTTAATACCCTTGGCGATACTGTATTTGCTGTTTACAATGGTGGGGTACGTATTTATGTTAGCGAAACAGGAGTCAAAGCTGCACGAGGAGGCTTTGCAGTTGCCAGTCGCAGTGCAGCTAAAGGCACAACACAAGATATATTAAACGTAACCAATGACAGTGTACGTATATATTTGAATGAGAGTACCGGAACGGGTAAAGCTGCACGAGGTGGTTTTGCAGTTGCAAGTCGTAGCGCAGCAAAAGGCGAAAAAAGTATTATGAGTGTAAGCGGTGATAGCATTCGAATGTATATTGATGAATCGAACAATAAAGCCGCACGGGGTGGTTTTGCAGTTGCCAGCCGTAGTGCAGCTAAAGGTAATAATAGTTTTATGTTTCTTGAACCTGAAAACTATTTCATAGGTCACCAAAGTGGAGGCAATTTAACAACAGGTCTATACAATTCAACACTAGGATATCAAAGTGGTTTGTCCATTACTTCAGGATCAGAGAATGCCTTAATAGGTTACCAAAGTGGATATAATAATTCTGAAGGAACGGGGAATCTGTTTTTAGGTTATCAAACCGGATTTAGCAATGATATTGGAGACTATAATTCATTTTTAGGTTATTTAGCCGGTTATTCAAATTCTACAGGTGTTTTCAATACTTTTTTAGGAAGTTTCTCAGGATACTCTAATACTGAAGGAAGTAACAATACATTTTTGGGTGACTCTACAGGGTATTATAATGTTTCCGGATATCAGAATACCTTTTTGGGAACAGGTTGTGGACTCTACAATGAGGATGGAAGAGAAAATGTTTTTATTGGTAACCAATCGGGTTATACAAATACTTCAGGAATTAAAAATGTGTTTATTGGTAACTACTCAGGATGGTCAAATGCTACTGGACATAGAAATATAATGATTGGAAGTGCCGCAGGAGCTTTTGCTGAAACAGGTACTCAAAATGTATTTATTGGTACAGGTAGTGGATATTACAGTAAAGAGACATGGGGGAATATAAATATTGGTTTTTTAAGTGGTTTTAATACTACAACTGGTGGAGCCAATACTTTTGTTGGAGCCATGACAGGGTTTTCAAACACTACAGGGTTTTCAAATACATTTATTGGTATTGAAGCCGGTTACTCTTTAGAAACCACTTGCTGCAACACCTTTCTAGGTGATCATGCAGGATATTTTGTAAAAAATTGTGAGAATAACGTAATGCTGGGCGCTTATGCAGGGTATAATGACTCTCAAAGCGATACCGCAAGTCACTCAAGTGTATTTATTGGAAATAGAGCTGCATTTAAAGGGATTGGAGGTTCTTCAAATGTGTTTATAGGACATGAATCGGGATTTTCAAATATTGAATCGTGGAGTAATGTTTTTATTGGATACCAATCAGGGCTTAGTAACACTTTAGGTAGTGATAACGTTTTTATTGGAAATAAATCGGGTTATTCAAATTTTGAGTCATGGAGTAATGTTTTTATAGGTAATAATAGCGGTTATAACAATACAACTGGTAGTGATAATGTTTTTTTGGGATATAGAAGTGGTTTCGAAAATAAAACAGGTCGTGAAAATGTATTTTTAGGTTGGCTTACCGGTGAAAAATGTACTGCTGGATTTAACACTTTTGTGGGATCAGGTGCAGGAATTAAAGCTACTACCGGAGAGATGAATGTTTTCTTGGGCTTAAAAGCCGCATCAAATACAACCACCGGTACAGGAAACACCGTTATAGGTGCTTGGGCAGCAGCTAATGATACATTAGGATCAGATAATGTTATTATTGGCAAGGTTGCTGGAAGAATGGCTAAAGGTGATAGGAATGTAATTATTGGAAATGGTGCAGGATTTAATAATACTGGCAATGGAAATGTATTTATTGGTGATTGGGCCGGATCAAACGAACATGGATCGAATAAACTTTATATTGAAAATACTGTTACGGATAGTGATAATGCTCTTATTTATGGTGAGTTTGACAATGATGTGGTAAAATTAAATGCAACAGCATATATTCGCGATGCAATGGTTCTTAAGCCCAGAGATTCATCTCCTTCAAATCCTGAAAAAGGCATGATGTATATGGATAATATTTCAAATAAGCTAATGGTTTACGATGGTACAACTTGGCAGGCTTGCTGGTAATAAATCGAATATGTAACAGACTCAATCGAATTCTAAAAAACATGTCAAATATTTAACTGTTTATAAGTTTTTAATTGACATTTATTTTAAAAATTATTATTTTTGATAAATACCATTAAAATAATATTAATGGTAGTCTATAAATAAATTTTGAACAGGTGATAGCCTTAGGCTGTCCAATTTTTTGAAAAAATGGTTAAAATTATTGAGAGTTCCATCGGTATGTTTCAAAATAAATATTGATATACTAAAAGTTCTACGCACAATTGAGGAATATAAACATATAAAACATAAGCAAATGAAAACTTGCATTACATTATTGCTAATTACCTTATCTCTATTGGGTTACAGCCAAACAGTCGATATGTACTTAATAAGTTCGGCAGGTGCCGATTTTAAAACAGACAACGAACAGCTTACATTTACCGTAGGTGAGATAATTACTGAAACATTCTCAACCGAGAATTTGTATCTGACACAAGGGTTTTTACAGCCAGTAACATCGGTTGTTAGTATTAAACAAAAGGAAAACAGTAACATGCGTTTAAGTATTTATCCAAATCCCACAACTCGGTATTTTTATGTTGATATTGATACAAAGGGCGGTGTTTCTGCATTAAAGCCTTACGGTTTAACTATTATTGATGTCAACGGAAAAGTTATTTTAAAAAGAGAAATAACCCAAAAAAAAGTGAGGGTTAATACATCAGGTTTTTACCAAGGAGTTTATTTGATAAAAATTATCGATAACAGAGGTAAAAGAAAAGGGGTTGAGCTTTTGCAAATTAATTAGGAGTAAGTGTATCACCGGCTTCCAGATGGTCTGCCCCGGCTATTAATGCTTGTTAGTGAGGGCATGGCTTGTAAATTAATAGTGAATCTAACTTATTAAAACTTGCTGTTTACCAAAGAGCCACACCCTCACTTTGCAGATTTGAAAATTAGGAGTTTACTATTGTAAATGACTGTTTTCAAAATAAGAGTAATGCAGAAATTGGCGTTTTCGGGTAAGCACTAGTTATTGCACAAATTGTCCCAAAGCAGGCACAAAGTGAACAAAGAATAAAATAGGATTTTCAGATACACCTTTAAATAATTTAATATTGCAACAAACCTAAATATAAAAAAACATGAAAAAAGTAACAACAACTGTATTAGGGTTAATACTATCAGTAGTATTACTAGCCCAAGCTCCACAAAGCTTTAAATACCAAGCAGTAATGCGCGATGTCGATGGTAACGTAATTAAGAACGAGGCTGTTAGTATTAAAATAAGCATTCTGCAAGATAGCGAAACAGGAACATTAGTTTATTGTGAAGATCACGTAACCACAACAAACAGTTACGGACTAATTAATTTTAATATTGGCGAGGGAGAAGTTCAGTCAGGAGTTTTTAACGACATTGACTGGGGTAGTTCACAATATTTTATACAGATTGATATGAGCCGAAACGGCGGAGAGTTTATTACGCTTGGCACAGCTCCACTGCTTTCAGTGCCTTACGCACTACATGCAAAAACTGCTGAAAACACCGATGATGCCGATGCCGACCCTGCCAACGAGATTCAGGATTTGCAATTAGACGGCCATACATTAACAATAACCAAAAACGGCTCTGCTTATGAGGTTGATTTATCACAGTATCTCGACAACACCGATACAACTCTAACCGAAGCCGAGGTAGTTGATATTGTATCAAATAATGGGTTTCAACTTATTGCTAACGATGCAGATACAAATATTACTAATGAAATACAACAGCTATCAATTGCAGGTGATACCATACATCTGTCAAAAAATGGAGGTAATGTAGCCATACCAACAAAAGGCTGGGGCAACCCTATAACCGACCAGGCCCTGTTTGCAGTAGTTAATACCCTTGGCGATACTGTATTTGCTGTTTATGATGGTGGGGTACGTATTTATGTTAGCGAAACGGGAGTCAAAGCTGCACGAGGAGGCTTTGCAGTTGCCAGCCGTAGTGCAGCAAAAGGTGTAACGCATGATATATTAAATGTAACTAATGATAGTGTGCGTATATATTTGGATGAGAGTACAGGAACGGGTAAAGCTGCGAGAGGTGGATTTGCTGTGGCAAGCCGCAGTGCTGCAAAAGGTAATAAAGATATTATGAGAGTAAGTGGCGATAGCATACGTATGTATATTGACGAATCAAATACTAAAGCTGCAAGAGGAGGTTTTGCAGTAGCAAGCCGTAGCGCTGCAAAAGGTACAATAACGTACATGAACATGATGAAAGATAATTATTTTATAGGACAAGAGAGTGGTAAATCAATAACTACAGGACTATATAATTCATTTTTTGGCTATAAGTCAGGCTTATCAAATACCATTGGTGGTAATAATATATTTATTGGCAATCTGGCTGGTTACAGTAATATGGACGGTTCAAGCAATGTATTTCTTGGTAATTATGCCGGTTATGCAAACATTGCAAGTAATAATGTTTTTCTTGGCTACTTTAGTGGTAGACACAATACCTCCGGAACCAGTAATGCTTTTATGGGATATAATGCAGGGCTGAGCAATACTACCGGTTCAAGTAATGTTTTTCTTGGTAACGAAACAGGACAAGCGACTACAACAGGCTCAAGTAATATTTTTATAGGCAATCTTGCGGGGTATTCTAATACAGTAGGACAAAATAACTTGTTTATGGGTTTTAAAGCAGGTTATTTTAATGTTGATGGTAATTTTAATACCTATTTGGGTTTTAATAGCGGTTACTTTTCAGGATATAGCAGTACAGACCCTGAGTATAATACTTATATTGGGTATGAAACAGGATACCAAACACGTTCCGGTAGCCGAAATGCTTTTATAGGTTATCAGGCAGGTCGCTCAACAACAAATGGTTCAGACAATGTATTTCTGGGTAATAGTGCAGGTTATTCAAACCAAACAGGAGGTAGCAATGTATTTCTTGGTAATTATGCAGGTTATGCAAACAAAGCAAGTAATAATGTATTTCTTGGCTATTATAGCGGTAAGGACAATACTACCGGAACCAACAATGCTTTTATGGGATATAATGCAGGGCTAAGTAATACTACTGGTTCAAGTAATGTTTTTATTGGTAATGAAGCAGGTAATGCCAATACATCGGGTTTTGGAAATATTTTTATGGGTGTTAATGCCGGTAACAGTAATACCGATGGTCGGTTTAATGTTCAAATTGGGTATTTGGCAGGACAGAATAGTGATACCTCATATAATACATTTGTAGGATATAGAAGTGGTAGATATACAACTTTAGGTGCATGGAATGTTTTTTTTGGTTTTCAGGCAGGATATAATAACATATCAGGTGAGCATAATACTTTTGTAGGTCCCAATTCAGGATTTTACAATACCATAGGAGATGATAATACATTTGTTGGGTACTATTCAGGACTTAATTGTAAAACAGGTTCAAGTAATACTTATATTGGATTATATGCAGGGCGTTCAACTGAAAATTCAACTGCAAGTAATAATGTGGCTATTGGTAAAGAGTCCGGTTATAGTGTAACATCAGGGCATGATAATGTGTTACTTGGCAATCAGGCAGGATACAGTAACACAACAGGTTATAGCAATCTTTTTTTAGGAAACGGCTCAGGTTACAAAAATGCAACAGGTTCAAACAACATATATATGGGCATCAATTCTGGTTATAATAACACAGATGGTAAAGATAATGTGGGAATAGGTAATTTTACTCTTAATGCTTCAGACGGTGGCGGTTGGAATATAGCACTTGGTAAATGGGCATTAAAGAGTTCAACCACAGGAGCGGCCAATGTTGCAATAGGTTTTTATGCTTTAGGTTTGACAACAACAGCTGGGTATAATGTTGCTATAGGCTATGATGCAGGTACTCATTCAACAATAAATAACCTTGATGTGAAAAATGCTATAGCCATTGGTTGGGGAACTAGTATTACAGCCAGCCATCAAGTTAGGTTAGGAAATGGTCAAATTACAAGTATAGGTGGTGTAGTTGGTTGGTCAACTATTTCCGATAGGCGTTTTAAAAGCGAAACAAAGGCCGATGTACCAGGACTTGACTTTATTATGAAATTAAAACCTGTTACATATCAACTTGATATAACTAAGTTGAATGATTTTTTAGAAGTTCCGGATAGATCAAGAGATAAAAAATCAGAATTGAAAAGAAGTGCTGTTTTAGAAACCGGCTTTATTGCCCAAGATGTTGAAAAAGCAGCCGAAGAAATTGGGTATGATTTTAGTGGTATTGATAAGCCAAAAAATAAATTTGATCACTATAGTTTGCGTTATTCTGAATTTGTTGTACCCCTTGTTAAAGCAATGCAAGAGCAACAAGCTGAAATTAATACCTTAAAAAAACAAATTGAAACTGTAAAAACAGAAAATCAAGAGTTAAAACAACAATTAAATAAAATAATTGAGCTGTTAAAATAAGCCTACTTTAAAAGTCATCCCGATGAATTATTACAATAAGTCATCGGGATGACTTTATTATATCTCAATACCTTGCAACAAGCGGCATTCTACGCCCAATGCCAAATGCTTTTGACGATACCCGCAAAATAGGAGGGGTTTGAAAGCGTTTGTACTCGTTCATATTAACCAAGCGTAGTACTTTATTAACAGTATCTTTATTAAACCCCATTGCAATAATTTCCGATGCACTTAGTTTTTGCTCAATATATTGAAAAAGGATGCCATCTAAAATATCATAGTCAGGCAGTGAGTCGGAGTCTTTTTGGTTGGGGCGCAATTCTGCCGATGGGGGTTTTGTTATTGAATTTTTGGGTATAATCTCTTTGTCTTTGTTAATGTATCGGGCTAATTTGAATACATCGGTTTTGTAAACATCTCCAAGAACCGATAATCCGCCATTCATATCGCCATACATGGTACTATAACCAACTGCCGCCTCGCTTTTATTGCTTGTGTTAAGTAGTATGTTCCCAAATTTATTTGATAGTGCCATCAATAGCACGCCACGGGCTCGCGCCTGTATATTCTCTTCGGTTATACCGGGCTTAAGTTTTTTGAATATGCCCAACAAGCTATTTTCAAAAGAGTCAATTATTGGTTGTATGGGCACTGTTTCATATTCAATGTTCAGGTTTTTGGCTAAATCCTCGGCATCTTTAATTGAATGGCCAGATGAGTATTTTGAAGGTAATAGCATAACCCTTACATTTTTATGCCCCAATGCTTCAACAGCAAGTGCCACAGTTACGGCCGAGTCAATACCACCACTTAAACCGAGAGTAACAGATTTAAAACTCATTTTTGCAAAATAGTCTTTAATGCCCAAAACAAGCGCATTGTTTATCTGCTCAATATAATTCTGTTTGGTTGGTTTAATTTCTGTAATATTACTATTTAAAAGCTCGCTTGTGTCAATTACTATAAAGTCCTCTTTAAAAGTAGCCAAGCGGTTTGTTATTTTTCCACTGGCATTTATTACCATCGAATCTCCGTCAAAAATCAGCTCGGTATTAGCACCTATCTGGTTTACATATAAAACAGGCAGCTTGTACTTAATGGCATTTTCAATTAATACTTGGGTGCGTATTTTACCTTGGTTATATGAGAATGGCGAGGCTGCAATATTTATTATATAATTGGGCTTTTGCTTAATAAGCTCATCCATGGGCGATTTTTTATATAGTTCGCCCTTTGCATTTTCATAGGCCGACGGCTGTTTGTCCCATAAATCCTCGCAAATGGTTAGTGCAATTTTTTCGCCTTTATACTCAATAATATTATATGTGTCGTTGGGTTCAAAGTATCGGTATTCATCAAAAATATCGTAGGTAGGCAACAGGCTTTTATACCGTTTTTCAATTACTTTGCCGTTTGTCAGCAGGCAGGCTGCGTTAAAAAGTTTTTTGCCTTTGGCAGAAGGGTTAATTACGGGGGCACCAACAATGGCGGCAATATTTGTGCATTGTACAGCTATTTTTTGCAGGGCTTCTTCGCATCTTAAAATAAAATCGTGCTGCTCCAACAAATCAATTGGCGAATATCCGCACACCGATAATTCTGAAAAAACTATTAAATCAACGTTTTGGCTTTCGGCTTTTTTTATTGCTGATATAATTTTATCAGAGTTGCTGTCAAAATTACCTATATGGTAATTAAGTTGTGCTAAGGCAATTCTCATATGTTTATTTTTTCATTAACCATTAGGTTTTCTGTTGAGACGATGCATGCATCGTCTTTGCCAAATACATTATGTATAATGCGGATTAAAACAGCACCCCTAATTTTAGTGTAACGCTACGCAATAAAGCATTATCTTTCACTTTTTTATCAGAATTGTTAGTAACATCAATAAATCCGTTAGTATATAAAATGCCAAAAGTAACAGCAGTATTTTTCGAGAAGTAATAATTTACTCCGACACCAATATTATACCCCATATTAAAAAAGCTTACCTCATCTTTACAGCCTGCTCCATTTAACGATATTTCTGTATTTGCCGAACCATCTGTTGGCTCATATACGCCTTCAATATCGGCCGATGCTCCTACCCGTAAATGATTGGATATGCCAAACTGGGCATAATAAACAAAATAGCCAATTTGGTTCGACTCCATTTTAAATGCAATAGGTATATCAATATATTGTATTTTATATTTTATTACAGAATTGGGTATTAGATTATAGGTAATGTCGCTTGTTTTAAAACGCAATGAGTCGGCATATTTTAAGCTTCCGCCGGTGTTATTAATCATTAATCCGGTTGATAGGCTATAACGTTCTGCAAAAAAGAAATCGGTTAACAAACCAAAGTTAAACCCCAAATGTGTGCCATTTGAGCTTATTGAACTGGCATCTGATTTTAACCACGAAAGCTGTGGGCTGGCAGTTAAACCTAAACGAACCCCTTGGGCAAATAATGGAATTGTAAAAACGGCAATGGCAAATAAAATGGTAATTTTCTTCATATTTTTTGTATTATCATGGTTTAAACCTAAATTTAGCTCAAAGATAAGTAAAATTGAGAAGCCTTATTATCTTTGTGGATAACTGTTGAAAAAAAATCATGATATGCAGCGTTTTATTATTTTTTATTGCCTAATAATAGTTTTTACCCTTGCCGGATGCCATCAAAACTCATGGGATATTGATATCTCAGACATTAAAATTGAGCAGGATTTTAAACGTTTTGATAAAGATTTGTTTACCATTGACCACGATAGTATTTGGAATTATATTCAGGTATTTGAAAAAAAGTATGGCAAATTTTTTGATTTATACAACTATAGCATAATAAATATTGGTGGTACTAACCAAATGGACTATGCCGATAAGCTGCTCTATTTTATTACCGATCCATATATTGCCGAAGCTTATAAAAATGTAGCCATGCTGTTTGCCAACGAAAAGTTTAGGTATGATATTTATGATGCTTTTTGTCGGTTTAGTTATTATTTCCCCAATAAGGGCATCCCAAATATTTACACCCATATATCAGGTTTTAACCAATCAATTGTTGTCGATTCGGGTTTTGTAAGCATTAGCCTTGATAAATACCTTGGTGCAAATTCAAAATATTATAGTATGCTGCATACATCACTTTATTTGAGGAGCAATATGCATCCAAAAAAAATACCTTCAGATGTAATGTTGTCGTGGGCATTAACAGAATTTCCCCGTAATAATGAGAACGATAATTTATCGGATCAAATGATATATTATGGTAAGATGCATGTGTTTTTAGATGCCATGTTGCCAAATACTGCCGACTCATTAAAATGGGGATTTTCAGAAAAAAAACTTAGGTGGTGTAATAAAAACGAGCAGCAAATGTGGCTTTATTTAATTGAAAATAAGTTGCTGTTTAATACATCTTATAAAGAGATAAAACGGTTTATTGACAATGGTCCTTTTACCACACCTTTTTCAAAGGAGTCGCCTGCCCGTACCGGAAGGTGGTTGGGGTATCAAATTGTAAAATCGTATTTAAAACATAACCCAAATGTTACACTAAAACAATTGATGGAGACAAACAGCCACAAAAAAATATTTAACGAATCAATGTTTAAACCTTAGCGGTTCAAAACCAATTAGTGGCTAATTCGGTGTAGTTCCCAGATTTTAGTTTTTATAAGGGTTTAAAATACTTGTAGTGTTATAAAAAAAGAGACGACAATTTGTTGACAATTTTACATATCTTTACAAAAGAAAAACAAATTAAACTATAAATATGAAAATCAAATTACTACCTGAACTACTATTAGTAATTTCCACTTTTTTAATGATTCAATTAATACATAATCAAGATAAAAACAATAACGAAATTACTTTAAAACCTTACGAGGAACTGCAATTAATGAAAAACTACCCTGACTATGAGTTAGGAGCTAAAACTTTTATTAATAAAATGAATGAAGTAGCCACCCAAATGGCACATTATAATTTAAAATCAGTTGCAGAGGTTCCTGCTTGGGTTACACAAGGCCCATATAATATTGGTGGCCGCATAAATACAATTGCCAACAATCCGGGCAACGACCAAATTATTTATGTTGGGAGTGTTTGTGGTGGCATACACAAAACCACTGATGGGGGCGAAACATGGCATCCAATATTTGATAACAAAGAATATATGGCAATTGCACATATAGTTGTTAGTCCGCACGATACCAATACTTTATATGTAGGTACTGGCGACCCAAATATTTCGGGCTACCCATGGGTAGGAAACGGAATATATAAAAGTACCGATGCCGGTGCTACCTGGCAGCATTTGGGGCTTGACAATGTAGGTATTGTAACAAAAATAGCCATTAACCCGAACGATGAAGATATTATTTATGCCGCTACAATGGGCATACCATTTATTAGAGACGAAAACAGGGGATTATACAAAACAACCAACGGGGGAGAGACTTGGGACAAAATATTGTACCTGTCAAACGATGCCGGTATTATTGATATGGTAATGATTCCGGAAAGCCCCGATACACTTTTTGTTGCAGGTTGGAACAGGATTAGGAACTATAACGAGAGTGTAATCTCAGGTAATGAAAGCAAAATTTACCGGACTTTTGACGGTGGAGAGACATGGACTACACTTTCAACAGATTTGCCAGGGGCAGAAATGGCAAGAATAGGTTTGTATTTATCGTTACAAGATACTACTGAAGTTGTTGCACAGTTTATTGATGCTGATGGATTTGAGACTAAAGGTATTTATAAATCATCTGATTTTGGAGATACTTGGGAAAAACTTGGAGCAACTGGATTAGATGGGGTGCTGGGAGGATTTGGATGGTATTTTGGAAAGGTAAGAGTAAACCCATATAACAGTGAACAGCTTTTTGTTTTGGGTGTTGATTTATATCGTAGCGATAATGGTGGCGCAACATTTGAGATAACTACGCCGCCATGGTGGGAGTATGCTGTACATGCCGACAAACACGACCTTGTTTTTATTAATAGCACTACAATACTGCTTTCAACCGATGGGGGTTTGTATAAAAGTACCGATAGTGGTCATAATTGGGATGATATAGATAATATTCCTAATACTCAATACTATAGGGTTGCGGTTGACCCAATAAATAATGGTTTTTATTGTGGAGGCGCACAAGATAACGGTACAACTTATGGCAATCGAACCGATAGTGCCAATTGGGAGCATATATTAGGTGGCGATGGTTTTCAGCCACTATTTGATTGGGCAAACCCCGATATTTTATATGCTGAAACACAAAATGGCAGTCTGTATTATGGTGTTAGAAATAATGGTGATTATATTGAATGGGACTATTTTACCGATGGAATTGATGGTACCGACAGAAAATCGTGGGATATGCCCATATGCATGAGCATGTTAAATTCAAACATAATGTTTACCGGCACTTATCGTGTTTATAAAAATACAGGAGCGCCCAGTGGTGCATGGCAGGCAATTAGCGATGATTTAACTGATGGCACCGATTCAAAATACCACATTATTTCGGCTATTGGAGTTTCTCCAATAAACGATACCCTTGTAATAGCAGGCACAAGCGATGGGAGGGTGCATATTATGGACACAAATACATGGAATAATATAACAACAGGTTTGCCAAACCGTTATGTAACTTGTGTAAAAATGAGTTCGAATAATGTTAACCACCTTTTTGTTTCACATTCAGGCTATAAAGCAAATGAGTACATTCCACACGTACATTTTTCTGATGATTTTGGACAATCGTGGACTGATATTTCAGGCAATTTACCGCAGCTTGCCGTTAACAGCCTTTATGTGCTTTACGGTTATGGCGATTCGGTAATTTTTGCTGCAACCGATGGGGGTATTTACCATACGCTAAATATGGGAGCCAGTTGGGAGAGGACAGGAGCCGGCATGCCTGTTTTTCCGGTTTACGATTTGGCTTATGACGATACAAACCACATATTGGTGGCAGGCACTTTTGCCCGCTCTATTATGACAATTGAACTGACCGATATTATTGAAAAACAGATACCCAATGAAAGTTCAATACCTCAGGTTGTAGTAAAATCAAGGCTATATCCTAATCCGGCAAACGCCTTTGTTGTTTTGGAGTTTGACAAACTGTTAATAAACTCAAAGATTATTATAAATGATATAAGTGGTAAAATAGTTTATTCCGATATGCTAATAGGCTCCCGTAAAACTACTTTAAATATTGATGAGCTTAAACCCGGGGTTTATGTGGTTTCAGTTATTGAAAAAAGGAAAGTAATTTCAAATCAAAAATTTGTAAAGGGCTCATGGTAGAGGAGCAAAAAAAAAACTTAGAAAAGTTGTAACGGAGTTAAAAAAGCATTTTACTGATGATGATAAAGCAGAGCAATCGGCAATAATTTTCAATAAAATTGAAAAGCTGCCTGTTTTTATCCAAGCAAAAACACTTTTGCTCTATTGGTCGATGTCTGACGAAGTTGCAACCCATAGTTTTATTGAACAGTGGTGGCAAGTAAAAAATATTTTGCTACCTGCGATTGATGGCGATAATTTAAAAATAAAACAGTTTACCGGAATGCAAAGCATGAAAAAGGGTGATAATTTTGGTATTTTAGAACCTACCGGAGATGAGTTTACAAAATTAAATACTATTGACCTTATTATTGTGCCAGGTGTGGCTTTTGACAAAAACAACAACAGAATGGGGCGCGGGCGAGGTTATTACGATAAACTTTTAAAATCAACAAAAGCACACAAAATTGGAGTGTGTTTTGATTTTCAGTTTTTTAATAATGTACCGATTGAAAAACACGACCTACCAATGGATATTGTAATAAAAGCATAAAAAAAAGGAGAGTATTTTGCTCTCCTTTTTCATTAATTATTTATTAAAATATTTCAGAAAGCGTTCTAATTCAGAGATTTCTGAATTAGAATTAGTATTAGCAACTTTCTTTTTTGATGTCTTAGTTGCTGACCAGTCTCCCATTGCTGACCCATCTACATTCCAATTACCGTTCATATAATTGTTTGCTGAATTTAATGTGCCGGGGAAAGTGCATTCATATGCTTCAAGCATCCATATAATAGTTACAGAATTACCATCTACAGAACTGCCCGATAATAAATCAGTAAGACCTGACCCATCAGAAAAAATAAAATTACCTGACAACTTATTATCATCTTGTTCAAGGGTTAAAACACCATTGAATTCTGAATCACTAATAGTAAAAGATTTATTCCATGTGCCGGTTAAATCAGATAAAATAGTAATTGTTTTTACAATTTGATCTTGAAGATTTTTATTTGTTACAACTAAAGTTACATCATAATTACCGGCTTCGTCATATTGATGCTTTGGATCTTTGGCTACGGAGGTTTTATTGTCGCCAAATTCCCACGAATATGTTGCTGCATCGGTGGAGCAATTAGTAAAGGAAATTTCATCTCCCGGTTTAATATTGCTTGATGGAGAGAAGTTAAAGCATGCTGTAGGCTGTGTGTTTTCTTCTCTTTCACATCCATTAAACAGTAACATAATTAAAGCCGCAAAAATAAATTGGTTTATATACTTTATATTTTTCATAATACTAACAGTTAATTAGATTAAATTCTTTTATCAAGTTACAAAATAAAATAATACGAAAAAAGATTTAGTATATTAGGTTTTTGATATTTTAACCAATGATAAGTATGTTTTTACAATAGTGCATAATGCAGGATAGAAAAAAGGAGAGCATTTTACTCTCCTTTTTAGTTAGTTTATTTAATTATGGTAGATTTTGATAAAGTTGATACAGAAGATGTTTTTCTTTTGAATGATGTGTAGTTAGTTTTATTTAAGTTTTGTTTTGCAGCACTAAATTTCTTTGTGCTCGGTTCAGTCTCTGCCATACCAACAGCATCAATATCAACCGTTGTATTTCTATCAAAACTAAAACCACATAAATCACCATAAACATTGTAATCGTAAGAATATAGATATACAGCATTTATAAAAAAGTAAAACATATCGTTATATTTTCTTATAGTTAAAAAATTCCAGTCTTCTACATTTCCATCTGTAGTATAAGTCCAGCTATTCCACCATCCATCTGTATCACCTAATCTATAGTAACCATATTTAAATTTATAAAAATTATAATTATTTTCACCAGATTCTCTTCCAAAAATTAAACCTGAACCTAATTGATCATTATCTACTGTATTTCTTATTATAACCTCTAAATCCCAGTTGCCACTAGAGGGGATTGCTAGCACTTCATTGGTAATAAAATATCCACCGTGGTCAGTTGAAGAGTTATTGTCAATCATAGTATAATATCCATCTGCAATAAACAACTCATAGTCTTCGCCAGTGCCTTCATACCAATCGCCTGATTCAGAGAAGTCATTCAAATAAAGAGCCGGTGTAACCCAATCAAGACTTCCGTATTCAGTAGGGTCAACTTCAGAGCCGCCATCTTCTATTACTAATTGGTGTGTTACTTCATCATATGATTCTCCCGACCAAGCAGTTAGTGTTACGTTGTAAGTATCTGCTACATGAAAAATAAAAACAGGGTTTTCTGCATCAGTATCAATAGTACCGTTACCATCAATATCCCATTCGTACCTGTCGGCACCGGTTGAGCAGTTGGTAAATGTAACATTTTCTTCTAATTGGGCAGGGTTAGGAGATATAGTAAAGCAGGCTTCAACTCCAGAGCCTCCATCTTCTATTACTAATTGGTGTGTTACTTCATCAGAAAATTCTCCCGACCAAGCAGTTAGTTTTACATTGAATGTGCCAGTAGCAGTAAAATAAAAAACAGGGTTTTCTAATTCAGAATCAACAGTACCATTACTATTAAAATCCCATTCGTATCTATCGGCACCGGTTGAGCAGTTGGTAAAAGTAACATTTTCTTCAAGTTGAGCCGGGTTGGGCGACATACTAAAGCAGGCTGCAATATCAGGTTCATTAATTTCTACTTTTACGTCTTTTGTAACTTGATTTACCTTACTTTTATTTTTTACAATAAGTGTTATATTATAAGTTTTAGCCTCGGTAAAAGAGTGCTTTGGACTTTCAGCAATTGATGTTTCTCCATCGCCAAAGTTCCATTCGTAACTTATAGCATCGGTTGAGCAGTTGGTAAAAGTTACCTCATCGCCAACCATAATATCCGATGTTGGAATATAATTAAAGCAGGCTACGGGATCTGCTATATCTTCTCTTGTATCGCATCCGTTTATTAGTAATAGTGTTAATGCAAATAATGCATAAATTGGGTTCAGCTTTTTCATGTTTAAATTTTTTAGGTTATAAAATGTAAATCAAAGTTATAAAAAAAATGGAGGCTTTAAAAAAATATGGTAATTTTTAATTCATAGAATCCGCAAGTCACGGTGTGAATATATTAATAGATAGTAGGTTATAATAATTATAGTTCATTTCTAATTAACAATTAATATGTTGATTGATAGCTAATTAACTGACTCCTTGTGAGTATTAAGTATTTACTAATTTTGCAGTATATTAAGTATCTATTTTTTTTTGTAAATTTGCAAGAAGAATTAATCTAAAATATTTTTTATTATGAAAAGAAACTTTTTGTGGAGTGCCATTTTGTTTAGTTTTATCTTTTTTAGCAACCAAGCGTATAGCCAATTCGAGCAAAAACTAACGGTTAATGGTTCAGCAACCTTTACTTATCCCGATATGATGGAGGAATACAGTATCTATGGTAATGGTTTAGGAATAGACGGTGGGTTGCAGTTTAATATAAACAGGACTATTTCATTTTATGGGTCTGCCCGTTTTTACTATATGTTTGGATCATCAGATTATGATGAGGCATATTATAGCAATATTGCATTTGGTGGTGGTTTAAAATTCAATATTTTACCCACAAAAAAAATAAACCCATACTTGTTTGCCGAAGCAAATCTTAATTTTATTTGGCTTGATGAATATATTTATGAATCAAATGCTTATAATGAAGAGTTTGGTACTTCAATTGGTGGCTTGGGTGGCGCAGGCATCGATTTTATATTAAACGATAATGTATCAATCTTTATACAATCAGGAGCTTACTATACATTTTGGGATGCACGTACAAATTTATATTCGCAGCTTGGGTTTAGGATTAATATGATTAAATCGAAAACAATATAATTTAAATGTCATGAAAAAGTTAGCATCAATTACTGGTTTTTTGTTGGTTACTTATTTGGTTATTGGGCAAATAGCCCCCGAAAAAGTTTTAACTGTAAAAAAGCACCAGGTTTGGTGCCTGTCTTATAGCGATGATGGAAAATACATAGCATCGGGTGGTAACGATGGTGCTATTATTGTTTACAAAATCGGAACATATAACGAGGTTGCAAGGTTTGAAGGATTAAAAGATATTCCGCTTGCTGTATGTTTTTCGCATGATGGAAAAAAACTTGCCGCTGCCGGCAAAGATAAAAGAATTACCATTTGGAATGCTCAATCAAAACAACTACTGTTTCAGTTAAAAGGGCATAAAGACGCCATTAGAGATTTGGAATTTAGTCCCGATGATAAGTTAATTGCATCGGCAAGTTATGATAAAACCATTAAGTTATGGAATGTTAATTCAGGTACACTTAAAAGCACTTTATCAGGGCATAAAAAACAGGTTATTTCCATATCATTTTCACCCAATGGTGATAAGCTGATTTCGGGTAGTGGAGATAAAACTGTGAAAATCTGGGATGTTAAAACATCTAACATCATTTTAAATATACCTGCACATACAGGTTGGGTTAGGAGTGTTGCATATAGCCCCGATGGCAGCTTAATTGCAAGTGCAGGCGACGATAGGCAAATACATTTATGGGATGCCTTTAGCGGCAAGATGCTCAACACATTTCTTGGTCATAAAAACTGGATAATGTCATTGGTCTTTAGCCCCGACGGTAATTATTTGTTAAGCGGTGCACACGATAACCTGATTATTTTAACCGATTTACGAAACGGGAAAATAATGTTCCAATCAGCTAAACAGAGTGATAAAATACTAACGGTTGCGTTTAACCCCAATGGCGAAACCTTTGCTTTTGCCGCCCTGTTTGATGAAGATATGCAAGTTTGGAATGCCCGAAAACTAAACATTAAACCGTTAGACAGGAAAGTTGCGCAAAAAGAATCGTCAAAATCGGGCATGATACCAAAAATAGAGTGGATAACCCCGGCAACAAGTATCTCAACAAACGAAGCTTCGGGCGTAGTAAAGGTTAAAATAAATTCAGAATCGAGCCTTCGTAAAATCGAGTTGTATGTAAATAGTGTGTTGTTTAGCTCAAAAGACAGAGCTGAGTTGATGATGGAGACAGCTGAGAATAATATAACCATTTTTGAAGAATTGGTAATATTAAATGAGGGTAAAAATACCATACAGGTTAAAGCAAAAAATATTGTTGGCGAGGCTAGTTCAAAACTAATAAATGTTAACTACTCATCGGTTCCAATTGAATTAATGTCGTGGCTGCAGCCTTCAACTCCGGTACTTGAAGTCAGTCAACCCCAATTTGAGGTAAAAGCAAACATTAATAAATCGGGGTCGGCGCAACAAGTAACCGTTATGATTAATGGCAATGCAGTTGGAACTCATTCGGTACCCGATATAGGTGGGAAAGTTACCCAAAATGTAAACTTAAACCCCGGCGATAATATAATTAGCTTTATAATAAAAACTTCACTTTATACAAAAGAGGCTGAAACGAGGACAATAAAATACACTCCTGCCTTAAAGCCTGCTATTGCATGGGTTAATCCAATGGGTAATACGTTAAGCTATATTTCGGCAATTAATTTAAAAGCCAATATAACATCAAAAATACCAATTGATAAAGTTGAGATACAGGTAAATGGTTTGGCAATTTATACTAAACGATTTTTAGAAGAAAATACATTTGTGATTGACAAAAATATTCAGGTTACATCGGGGCAGAACCGTATTGTAATAATAGCATCAAATAAAACCGGCGAAAGTATTTCTCAGCAAAGGGTTATTACTTATCAGGCTCCCGAAAAAACAAATATCAGTTGGATATCACCGGCATCAAATACCGATATGTTTACGCCATCAATAGAATTAAAGGCATGTATTCAATCAAAATCGGATGTTAGCAGTATTAAAATTTATAATAACGATGCTTTAATATATTCTGAAGATAATCCGGTGGCTAATCAAACAGGAGAGTGCACTATTGAATTGGCAAAAAGTACAGTACTAAACCAAGGTGAGAATATTTTTAAGATTGAGACTGAAAATTCTGCCGGAGTAACATCTTCAGAGTTTAGAAAAATTAACTATGTTATTCCGCAGCTTGCTGCAATTAATTGGATTGAACCTAATTCGGCTAAATTCACAAGTACTGATAAAAACTTTAAACTTAAAGCGTGTATAACATCAAATACACCCATTATAGGCATCGATTTAATTGCCAATAGCCAAATTATAAGCTTGGTGCCAACTCAGCAAAACAACCAAAGTGAATGTACTTATGATTTAGAGCAGATAATATCGTTAAACTCAGGTAACAATACTGTATTTTTAAAGGTAAAAAATATTGCAGGCGAGGCTGTTTCTGATATTTTGTTTATTGACCACAAAGCGGCAAACCCGTATAAATTTGCATTAGTTATTGGTAATGAGGATTATAGCAGTTACCAAACAGGTATTGACAATGAAAGTAATGTTGATTTTGCAAAAAATGATGCCGCTGAGTTTAAGAAGTTATGCCTAAATTATTTTGGAATAAAAGAGGAGAAGATTTTGTATTTGGAAGATGCAACAAACCTGAGAATGAATAAGGTAATATTTCAGTTAAGTAAGCTTATTAAGGCATCAGAAGGTAAAGCTGAGGTAATTGTATTTTATGCAGGTCATGGTTTTCCCGATGAAAAAACCAAGGAGCCTTTTTTAATACCGGTTGATGTTACAGGTAGCGATTTAGCCTTTGGGGCAGGAATTAAATTATCAGGGTTTTACGAAAAGTTAACGGAGTATCCGGCAAAAAGAATAACGGTATTTTTAGATGCCTGTTTTAGTGGTGGCGCACGAAACCAAGGACTTGTGGCTGCCCGTGGTATAAAGATAGTACCCAAAGAGGTTAAGCAGGCTGTAAAAAAGAATTTGATTGTTTTTGCTGCAAGTTCAGGTAATGAGTCGTCGCTGCCTTACAAAGAGAAAAAGCATGGTATGTTTACCTATTATTTATTAAAGAAACTAAATGAAACCAATGGCAATATAAGCTATAAAGAGCTTTCAGACTATCTAAAATATGAGGTAAATGTTAATTCACTTTTAATTAATAGCAAGGAGCAACACTCTCAAACCAATGTAAGCCCCGAGGTGGGTGATAAATGGAAAACATGGAGATTTAATTAGAGTCTGTCCATAAAGTCGAAAGTTTGGTCTTTATAGATAAACTTTAACTAAGTGCATCAATTGCAATAAAAGCCATAAGCGACATTCCTGTTTCAATAGCATCTTCATTTGCTAAAAATTTTGGTGAATGCAGTCCGCTAGAAAAGGTGTTGTCGGAGTGTCCTACACCAAGGCGGTAAAAGCATGCCGGGTATTTTTTGGCATACCAGCCAAAATCTTCGGCAGTCATTCTGCTCTCAAGGTTATGAACCTGCTTTTCCCCAATAAAAACATCTGCCGCAGCTTGTGCTTTTTCTGTAAGTGCTGGGTTATTATAAACCGACGGAAAACCGATTTGAATATCAACATCGCAGCTTCCGCCCATCCCTTTTGCAACCGATAGGGCAATTTTCTTTATTTTGTCATGTGCCTTATAGCGCCATTGTTCGTCCATAATTCTAAAGGTGCCTTCAAGTTTTACTGTGTCAGGAATAACATTCATAATGCTATTGCAAACAATATTACCAAACGATAAAACAGCTGGTATTTGTGTTGGGATAACCCTGCTTACTATTTGTTGTAACGATACCACAGTTTGCGATGCCATTAAAACGGTATCAACTGTATTATAAGGTAGTGCAGCATGCCCCCCTTTTCCTTTAAGGGTAATGTAAATTTCATCAGACGATGCCATGTATTTACCAGGTTTAAATCCAACCTCTCCGGCAGGCAGTTCGGGGTAAACATGTTGACCTATAATTAAATCGGGGGTATAATCATCAAACAGCCCATCAGCCATCATAAGGCTTGCGCCACCCGGTATTTTTTCTTCGCCGGGCTGAAATATTAACAGTATGATACCTGATATTTCACTTTTTAGCTTATGCAATATTTTGGCTGCCCCCAATAAGCAGGCAGTATGTATATCGTGTCCGCAGGCATGCATTTTACCAATATTTAATGATTTATATGGCAAGTTGTTATTTTCATTAATTGGCAGAGCATCCATATCGGCTCTAAGGGCTATGGTTTTGCCAGTGCCTTTTTTACCTTTAATAATTCCTAAAATACCGTGCTCGGCATAACCTTTTTTGTATTCAATACCAATCTCATCTAATTTTGCCATAATAAATTTTGAAGTCTCTTTCTCTTCAAAACTTAGTTCGGGGTTTGCATGAATATGCCGCCTTATTAATATTATTTCATCAAGGTACTGTTTTGCTAATTGCTTTATTTTGTCTTTCATATGTTTAAAAAAAATGCCACGAATCTACTTGGCTATGCTGTTATACAGGTGCACAAATTAAAATCTATTATTCATGAATTATCACTAATAGTTTTTAATAATTAGTGTACCCTTTAGAACTACTTGTTTTTTAGGTGGCTTTTAAGAAATCGCCAAGAAC
Organism: uncultured Bacteroidales bacterium; assembly: GCA_965370965.1. Classification (GTDB taxonomy): domain Bacteria; phylum Bacteroidota; class Bacteroidia; order Bacteroidales; family SZUA-534; genus GH45. The sequence continues at coordinate 12,021 of CBDUWQ010000012.1, read as the reverse complement.
AAGGCCTGCAAAGGTAATAAAATAGGAGTTTACTTTTTCGTAAATGACTATTTTATTGGCGAGCGTAACGCAGTTATTGGCGATTTCTTATAGTTACTAATTAAAAATCGGTACAAAGCGACAGATAAAATACATATGGTAAAACTCTGCCATCGTCAATTCCCCAAGCCCAATCGGTACGTATATAGTAGCCAAAAAGCCGGGTTCGTAAACCAAAACCTACACCAGCCACTACCGGCGACCGTTTACGGTCAATAACTACTGTAACAGGTTTTCGGTAAATTATATCGTAATCGTAAGCATTTAATGCGTTTGCAGGGTTAAAACCTTCCCATGCAGAACCGAGATCGGTAAATCCTATTAGCATAAAATTATTTAAAAAATCGTTGCTAATGGGTCTGTTAAAAATATAACGAACAATGGGCCAGCGTAGTTCAAAATTTGCAACGGCAAAACTATTTCCATTTCTAACATTTTGAATAAACCCACGCATATTGGTTGCCACAGCCTGAAACACCCAGTTTTTTTCTCTGTTTATATCTGTTGAGTAGTCAAAAGTAGGAGTATTACGACTAAAATTCATCCAGTTATCAACGCCACCTAAGTAGTACATTAATAATGATTCGCCAAATGAGGTGCTATAAGCAAACCGGCTTGCAAATACCATTCCGCGGTGTATCGATATGTAATTTCTCACATCAGTTCCAACCACAAAAAGGTGCGAATTAACATCAGATCCCATTTGAGAATAATACTCGCCAAAAGCTTTTAACCGAGTACCATCGTAAAGGTTTAAACCAAGGCTACGTGTGTTATCTATAATAAACTCTCCCTTTAATCCTCCCCAAAATTTGTAACTGTCATTTTTGTTGAGCGATCTTGAATCAATTGATTTGTAAACCTGTTCATCAATTCTTGCCGATACGGTTCCCCTAAAAGCATGTATTTGTGAAATGGGGTATTTGAATACCGTCATTAGCTCATTGGTAAAAATTTTTGAGTATTCGTATTTTGTAGCACTTTCAAAAACCTGCCTATGGTAAATGTACTGTTTGTCGAGCCTGTGTTTAAGATTTTCTACGCTAAGCAGGTATTCATTTGATTCAAAGTCGATGCTAAACCTTATGCCAGCGGTTATTTTATAATCTTCAAAAAGGTCAATTGCCCCAACTTTGGTTAGTATGTTAAATCCGGGGTTAAAATAAAATGCACTACCGGTAAATGCTTGGTACGATTGGTTCATAAAGCCAAAATCGACTTGGGTAACCAACAGGTTTGAGTAAAAGTTTGTAAAATATAATAGTTGTTTGGGCAGCATAAATGGTTTTTCTTTTTCAGCTTCATCAGCTTCATAAAATGCCTTTTTTTCAATTTCAAAAATGTAGTTATTAATGTCAATTACCGTGTCGTTAATATAGTTAAACCTATTGTTTATTATTGTTGAATCGGTTTTGTAATCTTCAATTTCAGCCAAAAGCAGGCTATCAATCTCTTTATTTTCAAGGTAGTAATTTTTAAACCATGTATTTTGAAATTCGTTGGGTTTTGGTCTTAATGCAGGGTTTACCCTGTTGGTAAAAAGCGAGTATTTTTTTGTTTTTTTTACTGCATCAGTAAATTCGCGGGTAATGGTATTATAATCGTAATCATTAATATTGAATGCCTTATTGCTAATGGGGTACGATTTTGTGTAATTGCGGTAATGAATAGCAGTGTCAATAAAACTAATGGTACTATCAAAAGAGGCATATGCACGGTTATAAATACCATTTTTGTTTGTCAGAAAAAAATACTTGTTTTTTTTGTATTCAGTAGGCTTTATTTCGTCAACCCTCCATGAGTTTGTTAAACGGGTTAACTCTTTTTCAGGATTTTGATAATTATAAATAAACAAATCGTAATTATCCTGAAATGGGGAGTTGGTGCCTTTTTCGTATTTTAATTGTGTTGTTTTGCGGTTCGACGAAAATATTATTTTTTTTGATTCGTCAATAAATTTGGGGTTTATATCATCGGCAATATCATTTGTAATTCTGTTGAAGGTACTTGCCACAACCGAATAGATAAAAATATCGGTATATCCGTTTTCAACTGCCGATAAAATAATTTCTTGTCCATCGTGTGAAAAACTATAATCAAGTACTTTGTCAAGGTAAAATACTTCCTTTTCTTGAGTTTCTTTTGTCTCAATATTATAATAGTGAAGCCAAATATGGCCTTTTCGTTCAAAAATATAGGTTAAAAAATCGCCTGTGGGGTGCCATGCAACTAATGGAACTGAATAGTCGGTAATTTGCTCAAGTTTGTTTTCGCGTTTTATTAGCCGTTTTGTTTTTTCGGTTTGCACATTATACAACCATATTTTATATTGTCCGTTTTGGTTTGTTGTGTAGGCAATGTATTTGCCGCCGGGCGACATTTTTACCTGATTATACGCATATTTTTTTTTTGGTCGCTTAACAAAAGGTTCGCTGTCATCAGGGTTACTGTTCCGATTTTTTATTTCATCTTCGTATCTGCCTTGGTGGTAATAAAACCAATCGTTAAGTACATCTTTTAAGGGCATACCCAGCACATATAAAAATCCCGATTCAACATTTTTTGAGATGCGTGTCATATACACAATTTGCGATACTATTTGCTTACCATATGTTTCAGACAAATATCGCCAAAAGGCATGCCCGGCTATTTTAGCATCTTTACCATGCAGGCGGTGTATTTTTTGCGATTTGCCTTTAAGGATAGATGATTTTATTTTTGCTTCGGTATCAAAATCGGCATCGTAAGCAATGTATGAAATAAGTCCGGGGGTAAACCACTCAGGCAGGTTAAGCATGGTTGATGATGAAATCCTGTCGCGAAAACTGCCCCCATAAAGCATCTCATTTATTAATATCTCTGCAATTGACGCTTTAATTTGCATCTGTAGTTTATTATGGTCGCCCTCAAAGTAAACAAATACTTTATTATCAACAATTCGGGTAACACCGCCAATATTATATTCCTCGGCACCGCTAATTAGTCCTATATTGCTTTGGCGGAATTCGCTATGTTTGTTATATACAATAAATATCATGCGGCGCTGTAATATTTCTTCAAGTGTATATTCAATTTGTTCAAGCTCCTCCATGGCAATTTGCGAAACATATTCGGCAAGTTTTTTTCCGCTTACATAATAGTAGGTGTCAAATTTCGGAAATCGGTAATATTGCCAATAAAAATCGTTGTATTGTACACGGCTTTTTCCAAATGTCATTTGATGCCCATTATAAAATTGAGCCAATAGGGGTATGGTAGTCCCCAGCAGCAATAATACAATAATGATATGTGATTTCAGGTTTTTCACTTATGCATACCGATTGTACAACAAATTTAAAAGAATTATCCGTTTAACCGTTGACGAACCACATCATAAATTAAAATTGATGCTGCAACCGATACGTTTAGCGACTCTATTTGCCCAAGGATTGGTATTTTAATAAGGTTGTCGCAAAACCTTAAAATATCGGGGCTTAAGCCGGAATCTTCAGCCCCCATAATAATACAAATAGGTTTATTAAAATCGCTTTTGTAGTAGTTCTCGGTGGCTTTTTCGGTGGCGCCATAAAGTACAATACCACTTTGTTGTAGGTATTCCATTGCTTTTTTTATGTTACCTACCCTGCAAACCGGCATTTTGTGAAGTGCGCCGGCCGATGTTTTTACGGCATCGGAGCCAATGCGTGCCGAGCCCTTGTCGGGAATAACAATTGCATGAACGCCTGCACATTCGGCAGTGCGAACAATGGCACCAAAGTTTCTTACATCCGATACCCCATCAAGGGTTAGAATAAACGGGTCTTCGCCTTTTTCAAAAATGTCTGCTATAACATTATCAAGTTGGTAAAATGTAATTGGCGACATTAGTGCAATTACCCCTTGGTGGTTTTTGCGCGATACGCGGTTTAGCTTCTCCTCGGGAACATATTGGAACGCAATGCTGTTTTGGTTTATGGTAGATAGTAATTCTTTAAACAGTTCGCCTTTTAACCCGCGCTTAATAAGTACTTTATCAATATCTTTTCCAAACCTAATGGCTTCAATTACTGCTCTTATGCCAAATACTAAATCGTTGTTTTTATTGTTATGCTGTTTATCCATTTGTTTTGTATTTTTTGTTGAACGATGCGTGCATCGTTTGTACGATAAATAACTACGGATTTAATGAAAAAATCCTTCCATCGCGCCAAGTTGATATTGCATTATACCACATTCGTGAATAAAGATCAGAGCGTTCAAGAATATATGTATTGCCAAAAAGCGGGTGGTTTTCACGATAAAAAAAGAACTTTGTAGCATCGTTGCTGCCCCTTCCGTAAACCCAGTATTCTCCTTCGTCAGTTTTTCGTATAATGGCAGGTGCACCGCAAATAATATAAATCATACCCCTGTCGGTCAGCCAGCCCTCTTTATAATCAGTAAAATAATAGTTGGCAAGCTGTACGCGGTTGTAATAAATCCGTATTAATTCGCGCGATTTATCTAAATCGTTGGTTGGTTGTATCCAAAATGTATCAACGGCCTGTTTTATTGATGGGTAAGAGTAGTATTCTGTCATCTCTTTTTTGCTGCATAAATAGGCAAGTGGTTTTAACAGCTCATTTTCTTCTTTTATGTATGGATAAAACTCGTTAAAGCAGCTATATGGTTTTCCAATAATCTCGTTTTTAGATGTAAAGCAGTATATACCTCCTTTATTATAATAGAATAGTGTTGTGTCGGGGTTTTCAATTATCCATGATGAGTCGGCAGGTATAGGTTTTAGCAAAATATTTTTTTGAATATCGGGCGGAATGGGTAATGTGGTAATAGGCTTATAATATGAAACACGTAATTGTTTTGTACTAAACATTTCAGACCGCACCCTAAAAGTATCAGTAGCTGAAAAATATGGATAAAAAAGGGGGTTGCCATATTGTGATAAAAATATATAGCTGCTTGCACCTCCCGAAAAGGAGTAGTTGTATTCAATTACAGAAGACACACTTTTATTGAGGGCAACATCGGTTAAAAATACCTCTATTATATATTTGCCCTCGGTTGGTAACCTAAGAGGAACGTAACCCAGATAATGCGACCGGGGTTTGCCTTGTAAGTTAAGGGTTGTTGTTAAGCTATCAATAATATGGGTTGCGGCATAGCTATTTGTTACCCTAAAAAATAGTTTTGCCTGTGCTCTTGGTATTGAGTCGTTTTCATTAACAAAATATGCAAGCTCTTTTGGAAAAAACCGGAAATACAACCTAATTTCATTGGCCGATTTCATGTAAATTGAGTATTCAGGGTGCATTTGCTGTTCTCCCGGATTGTACTGATTGGCAAAGTTGCGGTTATTAACAGTATCGTAAACGGTTATGCACGAATTGTATAAGCCTATTATTATAGCAAAATAAACTAAAACAAAAATTATGTTTAAGCAGTGTTTTGCAATATGGCCTAAGGGTTTTGTCATATAAGCAATACTAATGGGAATTAGCGAAATTAAAAAATTTAACTTAAGATTTACTTTTTATTACTGTTTTTAAGATATGACTTTTTAAATTCAGGAAGTTTACTTTTTACATTTTTTAATATATGATACCCATCAGTTGTAAGAAGGTACGAGCGGCTATAATTCAAATACAGTTTAAAATCAATTAATGTGTCTCCTGTAAATCCGGTAAACTCCGATAGCAGCTTCATGTTAAATTTCTCATCAATTATTTTGTTACCCTCTTCGCTGTTAATTAGTTCGGCATATTTACGAAGGCTTTTCCCTTTTTTACTGAATAATATGTAGATACCTGAAATAGGACCATCAAAGGTCTGTTTTGGATTGAATTTTTCACTATCTCGTATCCATTTGTATTTTGATTTTGTAACACCGGGAATAATTATCTGGTTTTCCCAACCATTATTAGGCAAGGGCATATGTGTAAAATCGTATCTAAACTGGTTTATGCGACTAAGAGATAGAACATCAACAACGTCAAGAAAATATGAGGTTATTGATAATTTAACTTCAATAAATAAAATAGTTGAAGAAATGGTATCAGGCAGAGTATATAATTTATCTTTAAATCCTATACAACTAAACAACAGGGTGTCGGTTTTTAACAGTTTTGTTTTAAAAAAACCTACAGAATCTGAAATTACACCGGTACCTTTGCGCTTGTTAATAATATGAACATAAGGTGTGTTTTGCGATGTATCATCGCTATATATAATTCCTGCTAACCTTATTGGCAGAGAATCAATTTGAGCAAAACCGGATGATGCAAATGCAAGAATGCAAATGCATATTAAAATATTTATTTTTAAGGGTTTAAAAGGTTTCAATAAATTGTTTGTTAGGTTGTCAGTTTTTTTATTAACAGTTGTTAACCCTCGAAAAAGTTTTACTTTTTCGGCTTTTATAACACGTTGGTGTTATAAAAGCGAATAATTCAGGTTAAATGTCAGTAAATTAAATGCATATTTGCTTGTGGTATTTTAGTTTAACTAAACTTTAACACATGTAAACATTTCATTAATATATTTAAACCGCAACTTGCATAACAACATTATATTTGTGAAAATTGCATTTTTAAAAATTGATGATTTATATTTGGTAAGGCAGAAAGAATTTTTTATATAAATAAATTTAAAGCAGGTTGTGCCATTTATAATAAGGCATAATAATACAATAAAACCTATATATGCAGAAAAAACCACCAAAAACATATAAAAACCTCTATTTTGACCTAGACCGTACCTTATGGGATTTTCAGTTGAATTCGGAACAAGTATTATTTGAGTTGGTAAACAGATATATGCCAAGGATTAAATCCAAATTTGCCGAGTTTTTAAAATATTATTATAAGGTAAACGAAAAACTTTGGGTTGATTATAGAAATGGCATTATTACAAAAGAGATGTTACGCACCAAAAGATTTTTTGATACCTTTAAGCTTATGGGTATTGATGGGCAGCAGGTATCTGAAAAATTTAGCGATGATTATATTAAAAAGAGCCCTTATAAAACAGGGTTATTTCCTTACACAATTGAAACGCTAAAGTATTTGAAGGGCAAAGGGTACAGAATGTTTTTACTGACCAATGGTTTTTTAGAGGTGCAGGTAATAAAAATTCGGGAGAGCAAGCTCGAACCTTATTTTGAAAAAATGATAACATCTGAAGATGCAGGGTATCAGAAACCACATCGCAAAATATTTGAGTATGCGCTTAAAACGGTAAATGCAAAAAAAGACGAAAGCCTAATGATAGGCGACGATTTGGAGAATGATATTTTTGGTGCAAAACGATTTGGTATTGATACAGTTTTTTTTAATTCGAAGAAAATTGTACACCAAACCCAAACTACTTTTGAAATAAATGTTTTAAACGAATTAAAACGTTTTTTGTAACAAAATTCAATTAAAACCATTACTAATTAATTTGGTATCACTTAATTTGTTACTTTTGCATTTATATGATAATTATATTTTGACAATTTTAATATTTTTTAAATAAATAAAACAAGAAAAAATTTATGGGTAGGTCACAAGAATCATTTAACAAAAAAGAAGTTAGAAGTAAAAAAGAGAAAAAGAGGAAAGAAAAGGAGAAGAGAAGATTAGCAAGAAAAGATGGGGAGAAAACCGGTCTTGACGATATGATTGCCTATGTGGATGAAAATGGAATTATAACTTCAACACCTCCTGATCCTACTAAAAAAAAGGAGGAGATTAAAGCAGAAGATATAGAGATTGGAATACCTACCCGTGATGATAGTGATAAGGATGACCCCATAAGGAAAGGTGTAGTGTCGTTTTTTAATGATGCAAAAGGTTATGGTTTTATTAAAGATATAATAACTAAAGAGAGTGTATTTGTGCATATAAATAATGCAATTGACGAAATTAAGGAGGGCAACCTTGTTACTTACGAAGTTGAAATGGGGCAAAAAGGACCTACGGCTGTTAAAGTAAAACTCTCTAAATAGTATTTATTATTTTTACAACCAAAATAATAGAGAGTCATAAGGTGTAGAATTCAATGTTATAGTTTTGCGAGCAATTATAATTTTAATTGTTTAAAAAAGTCCCATAAAACAATACCAATACTTACCGATATATTAAAGGAGTGTTTGGTTCCAAATTGCGGTATTTCAATACAATAATGGCTGGCATCAACAACGTTTTGTGCTACGCCTTTTACCTCATGGCCAAAAACAAGAGCGTATTTTTCATTGGCATTTGCATTAAAATCCTGCAAATTGGTACTGTCATTAGCCTGCTCAATTGAAACTATTTTATAGCCTTCGTTTTTTAGTTCATCAATAGCATCGAGTGTATTTTTATTATAAACCCATAAAACCGATTCGGTAGCGCCTAAGGCTGTTTTGTGAATATCTTTGTTGGGTGGGGTGGCTGTAATTCCGCATAAAAATATTTTTTCTATACAAAATCCATCGGCGGTTCTAAATGCCGAACCAATATTATTTAAACTCCTAACATTGTCTAACACAATAGCTATGGGTGTTTTTTTTGCTTTTTTAAACTCTTCAACAGTTAACCTGTTTAGCTCTTCGTTTTTTAGCTTGCGCATTATTCAGTTTATTTTAAATCGAACTGAGGTTATTACCAATCAACCTGTTTGCGACGTACCGGCATTGACATGCATCGTGCTCCGCCACCACCTCTTGCCAGTTCCGATCCATCAATAGTTAACACGTATTTTTCATATTGCGATAAATCTACTTTGTTGTTTAAAACATCTTTTGACCGTATAATTTCAAATCCATGTTTATTCATCTCCTCCATGGTATAAACATTACGTGAATAACCAATTACCTTACCAGGAGCCAAGGCAAAAAAGTTTGCTCCGCTGTGCCATTGCTCTCTTTCCTGTATCCAAGGGTCGCTTTTTCCGCCACATAAAACAGGTTCTAAGTCAATGCCAAGTTGTTTTAAAATTGCCAGTAAATTAGGAACAGTATTTATCTGTACTTTACCATTATCAATATGTATATGAACTGTGCGGTATTTGTTTGGGTGCATTATTACGGGTTCAAACACCATGCACTTGGTTTTATCTAAAAAAGTAAAAACCATATCAAGATGTATAAATGATTCGGGCGAATCGGGGAGCTCCTGAACTATTATATGTTTAATATTTTTTTTTGATTTTACCTGTTCAAGAATAAAGTCAACTCCTTGCGACGATGTGCGTATTCCTGTACCAATAATCAATACATCATTACGTGCTATCAGTACATCGCCACCTTCAATTGAAATACCTGGGGCGGTATTTTCAAAGCGGCACGAATTAATGGTTTTGGTGCTAAATTGGGGGTGGCGGTTAAATATAGCCTCCATAATGCGTGTTTCGCGGTCGCGTACAGGACTGGCCATTTTACCAATAAGTACATTGTTGTTTACCGACATTGATGCATCGCGCATAAAAAAGAAATTATGAAGCGGCCTTAAAGAGTAACGGTCTTTATTGAAAAACCTTGTAAGGTTATCTTTTTTCATTATTACCCCTTCTATCAGTTGACGGGTTAATTCGCGATTTGATAATGATAAAAGATAATCTTTGCTGTCGTTTATTTTTTCGTAATAAAAAATTTCGTCAATCAGTTTTTTCTTTACTTCATTAATCTTCAAAATATCATTTAGTAAATTCCGCATTTCAAAAACCTGTGCATGTTTTTCAATTACGCCTTTAAATTGGCTATATTCTTTTTGTGCAACTGTAATATTCAAAATATCACTATAAAGAGCCCTTTCGGCATTTTTGGGTGTCATGTTTTCAATTTCGTGCCCCGGGGTATGTATAATAACTGCTTCTAATTCGCCAATTTCAGAAGATACTTGTATCTGAAAGTTATCTTGTTTTTTCATTCTTTTAAAATTTGTGTTTACTGATTGCTATTTGCCACCTGCCTGCCCAACTTAAATTGGTCAGGCGGGTTTGCCAATACTGGCAAGCAACTATTTAGAGTCTGTCCATAAAGTCTGATTTCTTCGTTACGTTCGCCAATAAAATAGTCATCCGCTGCGGCCGACTACATTTTATTGACTTTGCAAGTCCTGCCCAACTAATCGTTCAGGTTTACCTTAAGGCGGGTTTGAACTCGAACTTTATGAACAAACTCTTGATATTATAGACGGACTCTATTAAATCATTGTTGGTGTGTGGCTCAATAATTATCTCAGCCATGGGCTGTTTATCCGGTTATAATTTATTTTTCCTCAACTGTCTTAACTTTCTTGCCACTTTCAAAACTAACTACCTTTGTTTTGTCGCCTTCTTTGTTATAGAATTTCCAAACGCCATGTTTTTTACCGTTTAAGTACTCACCTGTATATAAAAGCTTTCCATTTTCTTGATAAACTTTTGTTTTGCCTGTTCTCACTCCTGCAATAAAATAGCCTTCACTCCATTTATTACCGTTTTTAAACCAAAAAAACCACTTGCCATTTCTTTTTCCATCTTCAAAAAGCCCCACATATCTTTTTTGACCGTTTTTATAATATTGAATTTCTTTAACTACCTCTTTGTCTTTGTTTGAAATATTATAAAACGATACTGTTTTTGGAGATCCATCATCATAAGTTTCAACTACCTCTTTGTTTAGCTGGTTGTTGCAACCAATAAATATGATATTTATTGATAATGCTAATACTAATACTAAAAGTTTATTATATATGTTTTTTCTCATAATCAATATTGTTTTTTGATATGCACTTTTTGTTTCAATATTATTTTGTTACCCTATTAGGTTAAAACTGATTTAAGATAAAACCGGAAAACGCCCACAAAAATAGCAAAATTGAACTCAAAATATCAGTATAAAGTAAAACCTTTTTTGAAATTTTGCACCTTAGTAGAATCAATGAAACAATAATTCTTATAAGGAATTGGATAAATAAAAAATTAAAAATGTGCAGAGAGTAGCTATTATATTGCTCTGCTTTTGAAAAGTTAAAACGGACAATTTCAGAAAATGCCCTCGATAAGCCTGTGCTAACAGTTGGTTCGGTAGTAAGTGTTTTAATGGGGTGTTCAATTCCTGATGCAGAAAAAATGCCGGAATAAACTACAATTAATAGTATTACACCGGCAATTATTGTATTTACAATAATATAGTTATTGTTTTTTATTTGCAAATATATATCTTTCAATCCCCTTCCTGTTACTCTTTTTGTATTTTGTCTTTGGCTGTTTTTATTTCGTCTTTTGCATTCTTAATAGCTTCTTTTGCATCTTCGTGGATATCTTCAATAGCCACCTCTATACTGTCATTTACCTCATCAACAACTCCTTCAAGTTCATCTAAGGCATCTTCCAAGTCGTCAAGTGATTTCATATCTTCAAAATCCTCATCATCAATCTCAATGTCCTCAAATCCATCTGTCCATTCAAAAAAGTTTTCAAAACGATCTTTTAATACACTTTTTGAGCCAATCACAAATACAAGCCAAAAAACTGCAACAAAAATGGCAACACCACCTAATGTAATGCCGGCAATACTCATTCCTTTAGGCGAATCAGGTTTGTTTGCTTTTGATAAAGCAACTGCACCAAAAACTACGGCAACTATGCCCAATAAAATTGCTGATGTGCCAATACATGGGATTATTGAAAGTAATAGTGCAAAAATACCAATTACCATGCCTGCAATGGCAAATCCTTGTCCATTGGGCTGCTGTTCTGTTTTATTTTCCATAATGATAAATTTTTTATTTAACCTAAAAATATACAATTAAAATCTATTACAGTTCCATACTGCACAATACTGCTACAAATGCTCACTTCAAAATTTTTTATCGTAACAATGGCTATGCTTGCAAAACTTTTTTATGCGCTTTACAGCACACTACAAAACTTCATTACTATTCCATTTTAGATATTTAGCCTGATTAATTCATACGTTTAGTTTGGTGTAGATATAAGACGTTGCTACCTGCCGATGTAGTTATCTACTTCAAAGGTAGTGCAACCTGCCCGACTTAG
>CBDUWQ010000011.1:0-39729 GCA_965370965.1 uncultured Bacteroidales bacterium | reverse complement strand
AGTAATGTATTATCCCAAATCTAAAAGTTGCATTTATTAGTTGAATTTAAGATTGGAATCTGATAATAAAAAACAGCAAAAATATCATAATTAAAAGTCCACCGCTAAGTGTCCACAGCTTCAACATTTTATTGTTGTTTTTGAGTTCTTGCAGGCTTTTTTCTTTTTCAAACTCAAATTTCAGCTCCATAAGTTTTATTTTATCGGCTCTTTGTTTTGCAATAACAGTATCATTAAAAATCAATAACTCATCAAGGCATTTATGTGCTTGTTTATAATTGCCAATGTCATAATATATTTTATTTAGTACTATTAGTGCTTCTTGATAGGTTGAGTTTATTTTGTACTTTTTTGATAGTGCCAATGCACTATCGGCATAGCTTTTTGCTTTTATGTATTGTTTTAATTTATGATAAAACCTACCGTAATTGTTATATAACCACGGTTTTTTTGCCATGAAGTTGTGCTTGATAATTATATTTTCAGCCATTTTGCAGTATTGCAATGCCTTGTTTGTTGAGTCGGAATCGAAATATAGCCTCGATATATTTATATAATTAGATGCAAGCCATAAATTGTTTTTGTATTTGCGGTTTATTTTTGCAGCTTTTAACATGTAGGCAAGCGATATGCTGTCTTTATACAACCTGCCATAAACGCTGCCCAAATTATTGAATACCCTAGCAGTAGAAGCACTATCATTCATTTGTAAGTACATTTTTAACGATTTGTTATAATAGTCAATAGCATCGTTGCGAGAACCTTTACTGTTTGATATTATACCAATTGTATTGTAACATTTTGCAATAAGCAAGCTGTCGTCTAACTCTTTTGCCTGTTCCAAAGCTTTAATAATAAAACCTTGCGCTATGTCGGTATCATAATCAACAAATATGTCTGAAAAAAAATAGTTTGAATGGGCAACTCCTTTCTTATAATTTAACTCTTTGGATAGAATAAGTGCTTGTTTTGCAAATTCCCGGTTTTTACTGTTGCCTTGGTCTTTGTAAATTTTAGCTACTTTTAATAATAAAAAAACTTTATTGGTATCCGATTTGCATTTTATTAATTCAATTAATATGCTGTCTTCAATATTTTTTGATTGTTTGCTGCTTGCCAATGCAGAGTAAATAGTTGAGAGATAGATTAATAAAATTATCATCAATATTTTATGTCTTTTCATCTGTTTATTTTTTTTAAACACAACCTGTCTCTCCAAAGCTACCAATTCCAGTTATTCATTTTTTGAAAACTATTTTTTAACTGTTATTTTACAATACTCACTTTTGCAGAGTAAACTTTGTTTTGGTTTTTAATACAAATAATATATAATCCATTATTAAGATGCGACACATCAATAGCCTTATTGCTATTATAGTTATTATTTGAAATAAGGCATTGTCCGGTTACTGAATAGATATTTAATTTACCGCAAATACTATTGACAATTTTTAGCTCGTTTTGTGCCGGGTTGGGATATACATTTAAAGTTTGTTTGCCGATTGTGTTTTCGCTTATGCCAACCTCATTATCGGCTTTAACAATTGTAAAATCGTCAATTGCCCATTTTGTAAAATTGCTTGTTGAGCCAATAAATGCAAATTGAAAATAGACTTTACTTGCGGTAATATCAGAGTATTCTATTTTAATTTTTTGCTGTTTAGCCGGCATATCAATTGTTGGATTATCAGACCACAATACTGTTGTGTCGGCTCCGGTAAAAGATATCATTCTAACGCTAAAAACACAACCACCATTATTATAAATGTCAATAATGTGTTTAAAAATGATATAAATACTATCGGTTTCTGAAACAGAATCGATTAATGGGATAAATGGGGATATTAATGCTGTTTTTCCTGTAAAATTCGGCACATACGATAATAACACCTCATTTGGTTCGCCACCTGCAAATGTACTGTTTTCTACACTCCAATTTTGGTCGTGCTCAGTTGTGTACCATCCTGCGGGCAAATTCTCGTCATTAAAATTCTCTTCATATAAAAATTCAGCTGCCCATAACTCTTGAGTAAACTCTTTATCTTCAAAACCTATTAAAAATGAAACCGGATTAGCAGGGTAATAACCGCTTTTTGAAACATGATAAACATGGTTGCCATGTTCTACATTTTCAAAATATACGCTACCATCGGCACCGGTTGTTTGGCTTAAATCATCAAAGTCAACATTTGCGCCTTCAATAGGCTCTCCCTTTGTGTCAATTACCGCAATTGTTACGTTTGCAATACTTTCGATCTCTTTTATGTGCTGTGTAGCTCCGTTATAAATCTCTTTTGAGTATTTGTTTTGCACAAAAACAACTATATCCATTAATTCGGGCACCCAGTCATCGGCAATTGTAAAAGTAATTGATATGGTTTGTTGTGAATCCTCAGACAGGTCAATATTGGTGCCATTGGCACTAGGATAGTATTTTCTTGCCACATCGTTCAGCTCGGTCTGCCCTTGCCACTCTTCGGGTACATGCGACTCGGTAATAACAGCATGAAAAACAAGCACACCGCTTACCTTATCAACTATTCTTTCGATAACAGCATTGGCTGTTACAGTTCTTGTGTCGCTATCATATAAAAAATTCTCTATTTTGAGCTTAATAGGTGTGCCTTTTGCCATTCGTTGCTCTACCAATGGTTTATATATGCCGTAAAGGCTCTCGGTAGCTGAGCCGCCGGTTGAGGTTATTAAACCATCAAACTGTGCAGTTGGCAAACCAGAAATGCCATAATATGTAAATCTATCTCCTGTGCCATCAAAGCTGTAATCATCATTAATATGATTAGCAATAGCAGCTATCGAATATCCGTTTTCAATAAGATCCTCGATGCCCATTTGAGCACCCGGGCAGTATTGGCACCAAGTGCCAGTAAAGTCTTCAATAATAACCAAATTGCGTTCAACCCCTTCAATTACATTTATTGTACTATACAAGGTATCGTTTGTGTGGTTAATGTCATCGGTTGCGGTAGCATAAACCTGTATATCATATATACCTAAAGCTAGTGCAAATGGCAAAAATGTAATTGTATAATTATCGCCGGTTTCCAAATCATCAATAGCCAGTGTAGAGCTTGCTTGTTCTGCTCCGTCAAGAAAAAAACAGACGGTTACATCTAATGATGTATTTACCGAGCCAATGTTTTCAACAGTAGCTTTAACATAAATATCATATCCGGCCACAGCCGAATCGGGATTTTCAATATCAGTTACTGTAACATCAACACCATCAAAAAATTTAATTGTATTAGTATTGATTGCAATACTATTTGACACATTGCTATTGTTGTTTATTTGTAATTTATTTTGGGCTTGCGTGTTTATTAGTACAAGCATAACCCCTATGATTATTAGGGTAAGTTTTTTCATTTGTTTATAGTTTTATTTACTACTGAGAGCACAAAAAAACGCAGAGTTTTTTTGCGAAACCTGTCTGTTGTGGTAAATTTATTTAATTGTTTATTGAGTATGCTGTTGTTCGATTATAATTTTAAATGTATTAAGTTTATAAAATTAAGGGCTGCCAAATAATAGGCAACCCTTAAAATAAAAAAAACTAATTACTAACTACTACTACTCAAATTTTACTTAACTATATTAACTTTTGCTGAGTAAACTTTGTTTTCGTTTTGTATAGTGATGATATATAATCCTTTTTCAAGCATCGAAACATCAATAGTTTTATTGCTGCTGAAATCTTTATCAGTATATAAGCATTTTCCTGCAATTGAATAAATATTCAATTCACCTTGTATGTCAGATGATACATGTAATGTATTTTTTGCAGGGTTAGGATAAATACTTAAGGCTTCTGCAGTATTATCATTAATACCTGTGTAGGTAGTAATTGTAACAGCATTACTTGCGTCAGAAACATTACCTACTGCATCAAAAGCTTTAACAGTAAATGTATATTCTGTTTCAGCAGATAAATCTGTAACCGTAGCTACTGTTGCTTCTACAGTACCAATAATATCATCGCCTTGTAATACATAATATCCTTCAACTCCAATATTATCGGTTGATGCATCCCAACTTAACACAACACTTGTACTAGCTGTGTCTGATGCTGTTAGGTTTGCCGGAGCTGTTGGTGCTTCTGCTTCTAGAATTAATTTGACAATCCAAATATCGTCAAATGTTACCCAGTTAATATTAAATGTATTGCCATTAAATTCATACTCTAATGTAACGTTATCTTCAGTAACATCAGTATAGTTCATTTTATTCATTACTGTTGTTGCATCAATATTATCTTGCGGTTCAACATACCAATAAACTGATGTGTCAGCTTTTGATTCTGACACCATCCTACCGGTTATATCATATCCTCCTGAACCGTTATAGTCATTAACTGTATATTTGAGCATAAAGAAGTAATTATCGTTAGCATTCATCATGCTTTTAAGAGGAACGTTTGGAGACACAAGAGCAGATTGACCATCAAAACTTGGGTTCCAATATAACAGTATCTCAAAAGGAGCACCACCTGATGTAGGAGCATTACTCATTTGCCAGTTTGCCGCATGGTCTGTGAATGACCAACCGTCAGGTACACTACCTTCATCAAAGTTTTCACCAAAAATAATTTCTCCTTCAATTAACTGTACATCTAACTCCTTATCATCAAGGTCAATAATTACCCTTGAAGGATATGTTGGTAAGTGCCCATCTTTTGAATAAGCATATGCATATCCACCTGGATTTACATCAGCTATTACAACTTGACCATTTGTGCCTGTAACAAAATCCTCATTATTAAACGTAATCGTTGCCCCTTCAATTGGGTCGTTATAATAATCAACTGCAGTAACTGTTAAATCGGGTTTGTCAGCTATCTCTTTAATTTCATGCTTATCGGCATTCATTATCTCTTTTGTTCTTTCGTTTTGAACAAATGCTGTCATCTCCATTAACTCAGGTACCCATGTATCACCTACTGTAAATGTAACATTAACAGTATCACTTACTTTAGTTGTTAAATTAATAACGGTTCCTGCTGAATCAGGATACATGCCTCTTAATACATCGTTAAGTTTAGTTTGAGATTGCCATACCTCGTCAATATTTGATTCGGTAAATGTAACCCTAACACTCAGGCTGTCGGCAACTTCATCAATAATTCTTTCGGCAACAATTTTAGCTGTAACCATTTTCGAGGTCTCATTATAGTTATATTCAACTATATCAAGTTTTATAGATGTAATACGAGCCATACGCTGTTCAACAAACGGCACATAGGTGTCATACATACTTTGAGTATAAGAACCTCCGGCATATTTAATAACGCCATCAAACATAGTTGTTGGGAAAGCAGTTATTCCATAATAATTCAATCTGCCAATACCATCAGGAATTTTATAATCATCAGCTCCGGCATGATATGCAATTCCGGCAATATCATATCCGTTGTTTTTAAGGTCTTCAATTCCCATTTGTGCCCCGGGGCAGAAACTACACCAAGTGCCGGTTCCGTCTTCAATTACTACCATATTTCTATCAACACCGTCAAATACTTGTAATGGTAAATGAATTGTATCGTTACCAAGATTAAAATCTTCGGGCGAGCTTACATATGTTATTACGTCATATATACCATCAACGGCAGTCCAGTCAGGGAATGTTATTGTTGAGTCTTGACCAAATAATAATTTATCTATTCTAATTGTTGATGTAACTTGAGTTACTCCGTCAAGCACAAAAAGAGTTGTTATATCAACTAAAGTGTCAATTGAGCCTATGTTTTTAACACTTGCAGTAACTGCAACAGCGCTTCCTGTTTTGGCAATATCGGGGCATTCAACATTAAGCATTGCCATATCAACGCCTTCAACTTGTATTAAGGCAAAATTGTTAATCTGCATATAATAAACTTGTTCAGAAGTACCTGTATAGCAATATGCTATTTGAAAATCCTCTGAACCAACATCATCACTTCCAAATAAAAATGAATAAGATCTTTGATAATAACTATCAATGGTTTCTGAAAAAACTGTATTCCATGTTGTGCCGCCATCGCTTGTTGTTTGAATTGAAAAATCATAAGGGGTAAAACCGAATGTCCAATAAGCAGATACATGAGTAATCTGAGCATCAAATTTAAGTACTCTTGCATCTGTGGTATTAAAAACAGGAGAAACTAAACGACTTGTTCCGTATGTAAAAGCAGGTGGTGGATTGTTAATCCAAGTTCCAGAAAGTTCCATGGATCCTCCATAAAAATCTTTCCATTTCCAGTTATCTTGTCCAACGCCATCTAATGTCCAACCTGTTGTTAGTGGGTCAACACCATAAGTGTCATATAAATAGTAATCACCTTGAGCTAAAGCCAAAGTATTTGATTTTTCAGTTAATCCATCGCCAATATCGTTAATTGCAAAAACAATGTAATTATAAACATTGGGTAATAGTATAGTATCGCCAATAAACTCTAATACATTGGCTACTGTATCAATTATACCGTCGGAACGTGTAATAACATAATTAGTAACACTGTTTATATCGTAATAAGCACCAGTAGAACCTTCGGTTGGGGCTGTCCATGTTACTTTAGGTTTTGCGTTTTCAATTGCAAAAACAACATCTCCGGGTTTTCCGGCTTTGTCGGCTCCAATCCAATCTGTAGCTTTTACTGGCTTACTGTTTCCATCGGCACTAACAACAAATACCTGAAACATATAATTATTTGCAGCAGTAATTTTTGTATTATCGATAGTAACAGATGATGTTCCCCCTGCTGTAGGATTCATAACAGAATCAATAAGAGTACCGGCAAAGTACCCGCCATATTGATTCATAGGGCTATAATAAATATATGCTTTTGTAAGAGTTACATCATCGCCATCAACTTGTTTTGTTGGGTTTGTCCAATTAAGGGTGGCCGACAATGCTCCCTGTGCACCTGGGGTAAGTGAAAGTCCGGTAACCCTTTCAGGATAATCAACGCTTACATCGTCGCCCGAAACCAAAACATCATCTACACGAAAGTAGCCGCTCTCGCCTTTAAACTGAAATGCAAGATACGCCTCGCCTGTATAAACACCGCTCAACATTACATGAAAACTATCAATATCGAATGTAATATTATGCATAACAAAGCTGTCAATTTGTGTAAATGTTGTAGCGTCTAATGAGTCGGTCATATACCCAATACTGCAAATATTATCTGCGTTGCCATTTGAGAAAAACTCTAAGAATTTTGCATCGGTAAAATCAAATTTCTTAGAAATCAAAAACATTAACGAATCTGATTTTGACAGAGTAACCTGTCCTTGATAAACATACATGTTATTTGACTCACTATTTTTTATTACTGCCCAACCAATAGGCAATCCCCAGTCTGGAGAGTCGTTAAAATCGTCAGCAAAAATGGTATCGGTAACCGATGTGCCTTTAATTGACGATTTTTGGGTAGCCATGTCTAACCCGTGTTTTTGTAATATTTGTGCACGCATGTCATTTTTAGAAGGCATATTGCCTTGAATAAACTGTGGCATTTTTTGTGCTTGCGTTATTAGTGCAAACATTGCCATTAATGTTAATAGAGTAAGTTTTTTCATTTTAATAAATTTTGTTAATAAATATGTAACAAATGTACTGCTCATTACAGATGGTTTAATAAAAATCACCCTATCAACTATCTGCTTTTAGGTAAAATGCACCTGTATAATACCAGTACGCATTTAGCTATATATATGAAAATGAGACAGATGTGTATTTAAAATAATTTAGGGAGAGTTATGAGTTCTTTTTAGTAATAAACAAATGTTAATAACATTCCAACAAGGGTGCGGCTTTTAAGACGTTATTAACAAACTAAAACTTTGCAATAAATGAGTATAGGCTAATATCAGAACCTGTAATATTTAGTTTTTTTCGTAGCCGCGAACGGGCTGTTTCAACACTATTAATGTTTAGGTGCATTAAATTTGATATTTCTTTTGACGACATATTTAATTTGAGGTAAGCACAAAGCCTAAGCTCTTTATTTGTAAGTGTTGGGTAGGTATCTTGTAATTTTTTGTAAAAAGTGGGGTGAATTGATGTAAAGGTTTTTTCAAACTCATTCCACATATCGCTTTTTTGGTGAGCCCGTAAGCTTGATACAAGGCTGTTGATATGTTTTTTGTTCTCGGTTTTAAAATGCATTCCGGTTTTGCTCAATTTTTCTATTACATCATTAATAAGTTCACTTTTATCAATTAGCGAAATTATTTTGCTTGTCAACTCCCTATTTTTTAAATCAAGCTCTTTATTTAGGTTTTCTTTCTCAAGAGCAAGAACCTCCTTGCCTAGTTTTGAGTTTTTTGTTTTTGTATGTTGAAAGCGAAGTAAAATATAAAGAAGAAAAACTGCAATAAAAAGACCACCTATGGTTATCCATAGTTTTAAAACTTTATTTCTTGTTTTAAGGCTTTTAATTTTTCTCTCTTTTTCATATTCATATTTTAGCTCCATTAATTTTATTTTATCATTTTTTTCTTTTTCATGAATAGTATCTTTTAGTACTAATAATTCATTTGCATAATTCAGTGCTTGGGTAATATTGCCATTTTCAAAATGAGCATCTTTAAGTAAACTTAAAGCAGACGATAAGGTTACGTGATTTTTCAGATGCTTTGAGTAGTTGTATGAACTATCGGCATAAAAAATTGATTTGTCATATTGCTTCATATTGTAATATGAATAGCTGTAATTATTACATAGCCATGGTATTGATGATATAAAGTTATTAGAGAAAATCATTTTCTCAGCAAGTTTATAATAATAAAATGCCTTTTTAATTGAGTCTTTTTTAAAATACAGCCGTCCTATATTTACATAATTTATAGTATTCCACCGGTATAAATTGTTTTTCTTATTTAATTCGGCAGCTTTTAAAAAATATACAAGTGCCATGCTGTCTTTTTCCATATTACCATAAACAACGCCTATATTATTGTGTATTTTAGATATTTTTGAAGTATCATTTATTTTGCGCATAATATCCATTGACATATTATAATATTGCATAGCTTTATCATATTGTCCTTTTTTATTTGATATTATGCCAATTGAGTTATAGCAGTTTATTATTAATAAACTGTCATTTATTTCTTGCGCAAGTTTAAGTGATTCTAAAATATAGCTTTGTGCCAAGTCTGTATCAAAATTATTTATCAAACTCGATAAATGAAAATTTGCGTTAGCTTTACCATAAGTAAAGTCTATTTCTTTTGATAAGTTTAAAGCTTGTTTTGAAAAAACCTGAGCCCTGTTTATGTTACCACTATTTTCATAGAATCTAACCAAATCAAATAGTAAATATACTTTTTTAGTATCATTTTTTACTTCAACTAATTCAAAAAGCAAACTATCCTCAGTAGTTTTTGCTTGTGAAAAGGTCAACATGTAGCTAAATATCAATATGTAGGTTATAATTATTGTTTTAAGTAATTTAAACTCCTTTAATGATTTTAAAAAGTTAGCCATAGTTTAATATTCAACATGTTAGTGTTTTTCACAAAATTAGTAATTTAATTGAAATATAAAATCTCATAAAGAGTGAAACTTGCCGCATACCCTAATAATGTTGCTTAACTTTCATATATCAACAAAATACGTATAATTAATAGCAAATTAATGTAATAATATCTTTTTAATTACGGAATCATACTTTATGTCATAAAAACTATTAATTTTGTATCCCCGAATAAGGGTTGTAAAAAAAATGACCCAAAAACAATTTAACAACACAAATATGAGAATTGTAGGGAATCCAAAATTTGATTTGCGAGAAGATGTTAGGGATTTTATCGATTTGTTTCAAACATTAGGGCAAAGAGCCGAGAATTTTTTACCGCGGCACATTATCGATAACCTTAGGTTGTTTACCCGATTGTGCTACGAAGAGCCCAACAACCCAATTTTACAGCAAAAGGAGATTGACAGGCAATTGCTTGAATTAAAAGAGGCAATACCGGGCTATACCGATGTTTCGTTAATGCTTTTTCCTCATAATGAGTCAAAAGCCTTTGAGTATCGCACAAAAAAGAACAAGTTTAGCCAACGATTGATTTCACTAATTGATACAGAGTCTATAAACGAGACAGAACAAAATCATGCAAAAAACATACTTAACTGCCACGACTATTCCGTTGGTACACCCCCAGTAACACAAACAAACCTCAATTTTAGATATACAATATTGTTGGGCGATCAGGTGTCTGAGCTTCGTAAATTTCGAGAGGTAATTGGTATAAAAGACGAAGTGGAGGAGGCGCAGTGGAAGTACCTGTTAGATGTGTTTGACCAAATGGTAGTGCAAAGTTCGCACTACACTACATCGTCCGAAAAAAGTGATTTTCTTACCCGTTCGGGGCAAACAGTAATTTTTAAAGGTTTAAACGGGTTTTTAAAAACCGTTGTTAGCGGTAGCTCAAATACAGCAGTAAAACTTATTAAAGAGGAGCTTTTTAATCCTGCAATAGTAAAGGATATAACCTTTACAACCGAACAAGAGTTGTATAATGCGGTTAATAGCGATACTACCTCAATTTTTGCAATTAGAATTGCACATTTACGAAAAAATATTTTTAACCATCCAAAATGGTTTCCTCTATTAACACGTATGATTTTTATCGATGCATCGGATGTTTCGGTAAGTTCAAATACCAGCCTTGTTTTTTGTTTGCACAATAAAATAATACAAACGCTAAATAAAGTTCACACAAAAAAACTTGGGGCACTTGCCAACAGCCAATTAAACTTGAGGCTTATACTTGAAAAGGTAAGCATTAAAAACCTTGAACATTTTAAATTGCTTATTCAAACAAAAATTAGTGAGTATAATTCAGAAATAGTGCAGCTTAAAAAGGAGCAGATAGGGGTTGTCGATAATGCATCAAAAGATATTGTATTGTTTAAATTTAATGAATTTTTGCGACAGATTTTAAAGGACAGGTATTCGCTGGAAAAATTGCGTGATTATATTGATATGATTCTTAATTGCATTTCACCTGAGAATCTTAAAAAGCAGAATATAAGCCTAATTCAAGAATTTGAGGAGCGCACAATAAAATATTTCTATTCAGAAAATGATAATGTTCAGATAGCTACTATTGTTGAAGGTGGCGGACGCAACCAAATTAAAACTTATGGTGAGTATCTGTTACAACGCAAGTTAAAACCGGTTGATAAAACTATTATCGGTCGTTGCCGAATAATACTTGATATTATTCCTGATACTTACCAACGTACACTAAAAAACCATTTTCATAAAAATTTTGGATTAAACCTGTTTTTAGAAAAATACAAGCAATACCTTATTAAAGCCGAAAATGAGGCCGACAATGCAGGACGTTTTAAAAACTTATTAATCGACCTTGGTATTTATGACAAGTATAATAGGCTAAATACTAAAGAACAGGGCATTGTAAAGGAGTTTGTAAGTAGTTTGTCAAATCTAAACAAAACATCAATATCCGATGATGTGCAAATGATTATACGTGATGTTTTGTTTGGCAAAGAGGATAAAGTGCTTAAGCCGTACATTCTTTTTAACAAATACTCGTCATGGGAGTACATGGATTTGTTTCCGACCGACCGTTTTGATATCAATCCTTTTGATATGGAGATTGGTATTAATGAAGAGGGGAGGATTGATTTTGAGAGACTTACAACGCGTTTGGAGCGGATGAAAAACACTTTTCAGGTGTTTGATGAGTCGGGTAATCTTTGGGACAGTTTTTGCGAAAACCTGACTATTGTAATAAATGACCCGGCAAACCCGTCGGGGTATTCTGATTTTAATAACCAAACATTATTACACTTTTTAAAGTTTATTAGTACCGGCAAAATAACCCTGTTTCTTGATGAAGCTTATAACGATTCGGTAAAAACAGGAAACGATAACGAGCCTAAATGGCGCACAATATCAAGGTACGTAATGAACAACCTTAATCAGCGTTATGCCCGAATAAATTTGGTATCGTCAATATCAACAACCAAAAACCTTGGTGCAACCGGCGATAGGTTGGGCTCAATAATTGCAACCCCTGCAAAAAGCGATGTAATAAACTTTGCACGCAAACAGAATAATGCCGAAAAGGGCAATACCAATTCATTGTTTATGTTGGTAAATATTTTGGAAAATGCACAATTGGCAAAATCAATTAAAGATAACCTTGAGGAGAGGATGCCAAAAAATGCATCACGCAACAAAATTAAACATCGCATTGAGCAATATATAATTGCCGAGACAAGGAGCTACAAGTATAAACAGAATACAAAGAAAACAAAGGAGTTGGCGCGTTTTTCTCCCTTTGAGGGAAGCCCGTTGCACCTGTTTTTGTTAAACGAATTGGTAGCCCTCGATAAATTAGATGTACTTGAGCTGCCCGATGATTTTAAATATAATAACGAGCCGTTTTTTACCTATTACCAAAAGCAGTTGGTTAAAGATATAAATGCTTTTAGGGTAAATAAAAACTTTAGAGACGAGGCTTTGTTGCGATTAAAGATTGCCAAAGAGACAGCAACTGAATTATTAGAGGGGGAGGCAGGTAAATATGCAAAAATTATTGCATCTGATGGTTCCTATTTGTTTAATATTCAGTTATACAACTTTTTCTCGTATCAAGATTTAGAGAAATTTACCAAAAAGCTGGCCGAATCGCGTGGCATTGCTGTTATTCCATACCAAACAGGGTTTTTGCGTTTTTCAATGGGCGATTACGTCGATGGTACCGAAAAAGGTTATGAGATGTTCCGTATGGAATTTAAAAATGCTTTGGAGATTGTTTTAAACTATTGGATTAAGTTTTATAATTCTAAAAATGCCGATGAAAATAAAGAGTTAAGCTCTGATGAAATTCTTGATGGTTTATTTTATTCTGATTCTGACAGGCAATTTGTAAGTCAAGTGCTTAATGATTTTTATATAATTAAAACACTAACAAAGTCGGTATGTAATTATTTACGTATTAACAATGTTTGGACACTTTACCATGCAGCCCCGAGTATGAGTGGTGTAAGCATTAACTCAATAGGCAATTCAAAAAACTCGGTAATTGAGTTTTCTGAGGGTGTTGGCAAATGCACTAATTTAATAAGCTTTATAACAAGTGTGGCTTTTACTTCGGTTTATGAGAATTTGCTACCCCAGATTTACAGCAAAATACCCACAATTAAACACCTTGATTTTGCTACTGTATTGGCGCGTTATGGAAAATCGACACTCTTAAAATTTATAACCAATAAATTGGAGTACCAACCAACCAACTATGTGTTAGATGCCCCCGAAGATGACATAATAATGGCTGAAATTATACTTGAGATGGAAAACATACTTTTCTCGTCAAGTAAAACCAAAATAATTGCAATTAACAGTACTGGCAAGCATACCGATGATATTGCCCGGTTAGAGGGGATTAATATTATTTTGCGTAAAAGCATAAAGGAACTAATGCTCCATTTTAACTTGCCATTTGAGAATAAATTGGTTGAACCTGCACTTGCCAAGTTAGTAGAAAAGAACATAGGCAAATTTGAGTTGGTGGTGGGTAAAAAAGCATCGGATATTAAAATCGATTATTAT
This sequence comes from uncultured Bacteroidales bacterium, assembly GCA_965370965.1. Lineage (GTDB taxonomy): Bacteria > Bacteroidota > Bacteroidia > Bacteroidales > SZUA-534 > GH45. Next base: position 26,138 of record CBDUWQ010000011.1, on the reverse strand, counting down.
TTAAAGCAATTAATAACAGATATTTACAGTGTTTTTGAAGATCAAGAGATAACCGTTGGGCAAAAACTGTTTGGATCGGTTGAGAAACTTATTAATGAAAAGATACTTGGCACTGGGGTAAGTGCCAGCCAAAAGATTATACTACTGTATCTGCTTGACAGAAATAACTTATTTAAAGATAAGGTTATAGCGCTTACCAAGCATTTTAACAGTCAATTAGCTGTTTTAAATAATTTTGAGGCAGAAGCTGTTATTGGCGATTTTTTACAAAAGATACTTCCACATGAAATTGAGGATATTTGGAGTCAGGTAATAGAATCAGGCAATCAAATTATTGAAAGTGAGAAGCTGCATAGTGAGATTCGATTGTTTACCTTGTTTCTTATTAATTTAATGAATCAAACAAAAAACAACGAGAATTATTATCGATATACACATTCTGTAATCCACCTGACGGAAGCTGAATTTGCACAGCAAAACTCGGCAATAAACGAAATGGCACAACATGGAATTACGCTGCACCAAAAATACGATGTAAAAAACAATACGCTTGAAAAATTTGATAACGGCAGCTTAAAATGGATTAACCAACTTATGAGCCAATGTGGAGTTGTTGGAGCCGAAATTAATGTTCAAACACATACGCGCATTGCCACCGATGCCAAAAAACGCGAATATGCTTTTCATAAAATTGACCGTACTGAAAATGGTAAGGGAAAAAACACTAAAGAGAAAACACATATAGTTGAGCAAGAAAAATCTAATGAATATATAAAAATATTGGATACACGCCCATTGGGTTCATTTTTTATAAATCGTCTTCAAAAATTTGTAGGTAATATGGATATGGGCGATTATCGCTGTAAAATTTTTAATGGAGGCCTGCTAAATGAGCTGTTTATCTATCATAAAAGCTACATGAAATATATGGCCGATAATTATAGGCTGTTAGATTTACAAAATGTTGCTTTAAATGAATTAAAAGATTTTGTGCCCGATACAATATGCTTTTACGGTGCTCCTGAAAAGGTAATCTCTTTTCCGCGTGTTGGCTATTTTGACATTAAAGGTCCTAATGGAAATATAAAAACAATATTGATACCGCTAACCCAAAAAGGCGACTATTATGGTAATATTAAAAAACCGCGTTTAACCGTAATGAATGAAAAAGTTAAAGAGATGGGCGGTATCCCTGTGCACGGCTCTATGTTTGCTGTTGAGGAAGAGGACGGAGCTGTATTTGTTGTGCACATTTCGGGCGATAGTGGCGTTGGAAAATCGGAAATGTTGGCTGCCATGATGCTAAAATGGATAAAAAAAGACCTTTCAGGAGTACGCTCATTGAAAATGATAGCCGGTGATATGTTCCATGTTTTTCCTGATAATAATGGTAACCTTTACGGAATAGGTACCGAGGTAGGCGATTTTAGTCGTGTTACCGATTTTGACCCCGAATATATTAAAAACTATTACACATTGTTTGAGAGCAGTGCCGACAGCAATGTTGAAGATTTAAACTCGCGCTCAACCATTAGCGGTTTATGCGATGTGCGCATGCCATTTAAAATTGATATAATGCTTACAGCCAGCAATTATGCTCGCGAAGAGGCAGGTATTATACGATATGAAAACCCTGAGAATTTTATTCTTTACCGCGATTCACATGGAGAGCGTAAGGAGAAAGCCACTAGTGGCGATAATCCACACTTTCAGCGTACGCTGCTGCGATACCCTGGCGATAAAAATATTGTTGGTGTTTTAGATGCCCATGGTAGTTATATTGATGAAGTACTTGACTGGGATTTTGAAGAGTTTACCGGAAAATTCTACCTGTGTTCATCGTATAAAATGATTGATAAAATTAATTTATCAGATATTGTAAATAAAATATTTACAGGCAAAGAGTTTATGCACAACAACATAAGTTTTGCTATTAAAAGGGTAAACTTCGATATAATTAAAAACCGATTTACTGCATTTGCTGTTAATAACAAAACCGAAGTAAATGTAACCATAGACAGGAGCCTGTTTAATCAAATATTTGATGCTTTGGCAAGTACCCCAAGCGGGCAGCCATTTATTGATGAGGCTGGCGAACTTGATAGTAAAAAGCATTTGGTTGAGGTATTAAAAACAGGCGAGGGAAAAAAAATACAACTTGGTATTTTAAGTACCGATATTGGACGTAAAGGCAAAGAGATTTCAGGACCACAAATGGCTGCCGAAGATATGCGCAAGTTGCTTCATGAGGTGCGCACTGCACGCCCTGAGATAAATGAAAATAAAAACAGGGTAAAAAAACAGATTCATGAGCGTTATAAGCATATTTTTAACGGACATAAAGGCAACTCAGAGGTTTATAGGTATAATTTTTGGCTTTGGCAGATGGAGCAAATGCGTAAAGCAAAATTTGTGCGTATTGACAATCCTGATAAAGAGGTTGACCTATCGAAATTAAAGGGCTTTAAATCTGAAGCAAAAAATAAAATATTCAGTCCGCTTTTGGTTACCCCGAATATGAGTATTGAACTGTCGAGCTATAGCGAAACATATCTGCAACTAATGAACTTGCCCGATATTGCCGAATTTGCAATTGAATTTTCTGAAGTTGCCGACATGCTTTATATTGCCAAAGGTTACAACGAACAAACTATTGTAAATAATATGATTATTCAGCTTTTATTAATGAACGGATATATTATTACCGAGGATTTAACAAGGGGCAGTATTATTGAAAAGGTAAACCGTGAAACCATAGCTGCAGCAAAATATGCCGCTTTGCAAATATTAAAAAAGGTTGCTTATGCGCCCGAAAGGAATTAAAGTTGAATGTGTTTGTTAATTAGTGCTTGCAAACCTCATTCTTGGTACTTTCTTACCTGCTTGGCGTGCCTTGGCAGACAGGTCAAAGACGAAGTTTTTGTGAATTTTAGAACAACTGATTTAGGCGGATTTTAAATGAGGCCATTTTAAAATATCATTATTTCTCAAATACTGTTTAATAATCAACATGTTAATCGTTATAAGGTCAGTTGTTCTGAATTTGTAAAATTTTGCCATTTATAAATGTCTGATAATATAATTGTTGTAATTTTATATTTGCGCACCTGTCTAACTGTGTAGCAGGTAGATTCGTGGCTGAATTGTACTTTTCAGAGTGGACTCTTTTATAGAATATTAAACCCTAAACGCAACCATTTATCTCAAATACTACTCTTACAATATAACTGTAAATTTTTGTATATTTGATTATTAAAAACCAAATTTTTATGAAAAATATTATTCTTATCTTTTTAATTATTTTACTCTTTGCTTCATGCGATAAGCAAGCAGCAAACGATACTGCAAATGATAATAATACTAAGCTTAAATCGGCAATAGTTGACCAAAATAACAGTTTTTCAATTGATATTTTTAAAAAAATTATTGATAATGAAGATACCGAAAAAAATGTATTTATTTCGCCATTAAGCATGTACTATGCATTGAGTATGGCAGGTACAGGGGCAGCAAATGAAACCTATGCCGAGTTTGTAAAACTGCTCGGCTGGGAAAACAAAACCCAAGAGGAAGTGCTTGTATCAATGAAAGATTTGTATAGCGACTTAATGCCCAGCCAATCGGGGATTACATTTGAAATTGCCAACTCACTTTGGCAAAAAAAAGGCTTTCCAATTAAGGAATCGTACAAAAACCAAACCCGCGAGTATTTTGACGCCGAGGTTAGAGAACTTGATTTTGCCTCACCCGAAGCCGTTGATGTTATAAACTCGTGGATTGAGGTAAAAACAAACAACAAAATTAAGGATATGTTGGATGTTATACCATACGATGCAATTATGTACCTTATAAATGCTGTTTATTTTAATGCAAATTGGAAATATCAGTTTGATGAAGAAGATAATATTGATGATGTGTTTACACAGGCAAACGGAAATACGGGTAGTGTTACTTATATGCGTCAAAAAACAGATTTACAATACCTTAACAACAACCTTTTTACATCGGTAAAAATGCCATATACCGATTCAAGTTATTTCATGACGGTTTTTTTGCCTAACCAAAACTTAACTGCTGATGAGTTAATATCGGAAATGTCCATAGAAAAGTGGAATAAATGGAGTGAGGAATATACAGCACAAGAGGTTACTATAACTTTACCCAAGTTTAAATACTCCTTTGGCACACGTAATATTAACGATGAGTTGAAATCATTAGGCCTTATAAAAGCATATAATGCATATGAAGCCGATTTTTTAGGCATTACCGATGAACAGGTTTTTATTAGCAGGGTTATGCACAAAGCATTTATTGAGGTTAATGAAAAAGGGAGCGAAGCTGCTGCTGCTACAATAGTTGAAGTATTCAATACATCAGCAGGCTATCCCGAATATTGCCTTAATGCAAACAGACCATTTGTTTTTGCCATATGTCACCAGCCAACAAACAGTATTTTGTTTATTGGCAAGGTTGCCTATCCTGAGTAGTAATTAAATACTGACAAAACTTCCGATTAATATTGAATTTTAGAAAGAGGGTATAAATCTGTTCTAAAATTCAATACTGGTCTTGATTCGTTTTTTCATTTAATTGTGAGCAAACATTTTTTTTTGATATTAAATGTATGGTTGAATTAACTGGTCTGCTTCAAACAAACAAACTGAATGTTGATACTCTAACAACTGTAACACCGCCATCTTGGCGGTATAATAATACCAATAATAAAACAAAACACCCTATATAAACCATTTCTATTTTCCTTTTTTTTAGTTGAAAATTATTTCAATAAATATAGCTATTCAAAGAATATTCGCCTTGATAAAGAAAAAGATACTCTAATTTATTTATCGGGCGTTTTGCATCACAATTGGTATAATTCAACTTTAATAATTGTATAAAACTTGTTTTTGCCGAATCTGTTAGTTTGATAGGTTGTTTTTAACACAGATGTTACCTTTTATTATATTCTTTCCTTACAACACATACATATATCTACATAATTAAATATATGGCATAAATTTTGTTGATAAACTGCAAAATAAATAATTATGAGCAGTTTTTCAGACATAATAAATGGTAACACCCCTGTTTTGGTCGATTTTTATACCAATTGGTGTGCTCCATGTAAAATGATGCCGCCTATACTTCGTGAAGTTAAAGACAAACTGGGCGATAAAATACGGATTGTAAAAATTGATACTGAAAAGAACCCTGCTATTTCGCAACGTTATCAAATAAGGAGTATCCCAACCATGATATTATTTAAAAATGGTATCAACAAATGGCAGACTTCAGGTGTTATGCCTGCAACACAATTAATTTCGACAATAGAAAATTATTTAAACTAAAATTTAAAAAAATGAGACAATTATTATTGGTATTATTTACCTCAACATTTCTTTTTACACAAGCTTGCACTAATGGTAATGCAGGTAATAGTAATAAAAGTGAAATCAACGAAACAAAGAAAGAAACTGTTTCGAAAAAAGAAGATAAAAACCACACAGCGGCAATACACTTAACAAAAAATGATTTTTTAGAAAAAGTTTGGGATTTTGAAGCAAACTCAAATAAGTGGATTTATAAAGGCGACAAACCATGTATTATTGACTTTTATGCCGACTGGTGCGGTCCTTGTAAAATAGCTGCCCCAATACTTGAAGAGCTTGCTGTTGAGTATGGCGATAAAATTTATGTATATAAAATAGATACCGAAAAAGAGCGCGAATTGGCCGGTGCATTTGGCATTAGGAGCATACCTGCCTTTTTGTACTGCCCATTAGAGGGTGAGCCGCAAATGGCCGCCGGTATTGGTCGTACACCCGAAGAAACCAAGCAGATGTTTAAAGGTATTATTGATGATTTTTTGTTAAGTAAAAAGCAATAATATAAATATGCAACATATTAAATAAAAAAATCTCTCTAATAATTTTAGAGAGATTTTTTTATTTAGTTATCAAACTACTTCTTTTTTTTAGCCTTAGCCAATTTTTGCCAGTCTTTTTTAGTTAATCCTTCCGGCTTTTTATCGCTAATCATATGCCAACTAAAATAGTACATTTTAGCATCGGCAGCGCCCACTATAGTATTAAAACAACGTGCTTTGCGTTTTGACCCCTCCGGACCTACCTTGTGCACAAATACAATATTTTTGTCGTGGTTATCAATAGCTTCTTCAATTTTATCTTTTGTAACTAATTCTACTTTATGTGGGTAAATAGCTTTAACCTCTTTCATTCCGAACCCTTTGGCTAAATCACCTTTGGTAACATACAATGTTTTTTCTTTTACATCGGCTGTTATGTTCTTATAATAATACTTAAGAATATTTTTTGAATTCAAGTCAGGGTTTTCCTGAGTAAGTTTTATATGGTTTTGCAAAAACCTTACTAGCATTCCCAGTTTGTATGCATAATACTCTTCCTCAAGTCCATCATAAGCAATGGGTACCTGAGCAATATCGGGCATTTGGTTAATAAATTGATAATCGCCACCTAACTGTACACATAAATAATTGTATTTAGCCTTAGTTTTATCTTTTTCAAAAAATACCCTGTTTACAATCAAAAACGATTTGTTAGGGTCTAACCGAGCTTCTTCAAACTCCTCGGTTGAGAAAGTTACAAACTCATATTTTGTTAAATCCCAATGTTTTTCAACAGTCTCTTTAATTAAATGGTTGTACTGCAACATAGGGTTGTTCTCTAATACAACATATGTAGTTGTATTAAGAAACTGGTCTAACTGTTCCGGTGTTCCAACCGTAGTTTGTGCCTGATTAATAAAAAACGCAAGAATCAGCGTTAGGGCAATTACAATCTTTTTCATATTTGCTAATTTTAATTTATTTAAAAATGGAAAAACAAATTTAAACTATTATTCTCAATTAATTGGTATATATAATGTGTGTTTGTTATTAAATTTTCTTAGATACAAAAACTTCATCTGTTTCTTCTTTTTCTTTCTTAATACATTAAATTCATCGTATAAGGTGGTATCTGCCATTATGCTCAATAATACATTGTCAACGGTATATTCAAGCACTTTACCGGTTTTAAAATCCATAATGTATTGATAAATCTCGGTATGTGATGTTGTGGTTGGCATATTGTAATAGCCGTATCCAAAGTTTGGGCTATAGCGTTCTTCATAAATAGTAATAGTTGCAATAAAATGGCATATACTGCCAACAACCGGAATCCTGTTAAAATCATCGCCCCAATTAATATATATTGAGCCTCTTCTGCAAAAACCCCATAAGTGTTCAGGCTTTACCTCTTTTCTCATTCCAAACTCATCATAATAAGCAACTTTTTTTTCAGATAGCAGCTTATCAAAAAAATCAAAACCTGTTTTGTTGTATTTTGAAACAATGCGTTTTAAAGGTATGGGATTATTGTTAATTAATTGAAAGTGTGATAGATATAATCCGCTTTTAAATCGAAACCCCGGAGTAAATTTCACAAGCCTGATACTATCAGTTTGTGCATAAACAAACTGCGAAATAATAATACCTAATATGAATAAAACTTTTTTCAAAATATTTAATATAACTTGTATTCAAAATAAAATGTAACCTGAATAATTAATCAGGGTAAAAATATATTAAAAAAAGTTTCTATCATAAGTTCAATATCATATTTTTGTAAAAAACAATTTTTGCTTTATGGAAAATTATATACAGGTATTTCAAAATTGGTTGCTGAATTTGGGTTTGTCAGCAAATATTGCGAGTGGAATTAAAATATTTACCATTACATTTCTCATTATTATTGTTTCGTTAATAGCTGACTTAATTGCAAAAAAAGTTATTATAAGGTTTATTAAGCAGTTTGTGAAACGCACAAAAACAAAGTGGGACGATATAATTCTTGAACGTAAAGTATTTAATAGGTTAGCACATTTTGCACCTGCTTTGGTAATACATTGGAGTATTGATTTTGCCCTTAACGATTTTCCTGAAGTTGTTGATTTAATTCAAACGGCAATTTATATTTACATGACCATTGTTGCCACTTTGGTAGTAACTTCGTTTTTAAAGGCGCTTCACGAAATATATTTGCATACCAAAATATCAAAAAGCCGACCCATAAAAGGTTATGTTCAGTTAGTAAATATATTTGTATTTTTTATTGCTGCTATTTTTATTATATCATTTTTAACAGGCAGCCCGCCAACAAAATTGCTTACAGGGCTTGGAGCAATGGCAGCTGTATTAATGTTGGTTTTTAAAGATACAATTTTGGGGTTTGTGGCATCGGTACAGCTATCGGTCAACAACATGGTAAAAATTGGCGACTGGATTTCAATGCCAAGCCAAAAAGCCGACGGAATTGTACTTGAAATAACCCTTAATACGGTAAAAGTGCAGAATTGGGATAAAACCATAGCAACAATACCAACTTATGCTTTAATAAACGAATCGTTCTCGAACTGGCAAGGTATGGAGGAGTCGGGTGGCAGACGGATAAAAAGGTCGATTAATATTGATATGACAAGTGTTAAATTTTGTAATCCGGATATGATTGATAGATTTAAAAAAATTCAATTTTTAAAGGAGTATATTATAACCCGGTCAAAAGAAATTGAAGAGTTTAATATTAAAAATAATACAGACAACTCGGTTTTAGTAAACGGACGAAGGATGACCAATATTGGAACTTTTAGGAAATATATGGAAGGATACCTGAAAAATCATCCGAAAATACATAATGATATGACATTTTTGGTTAGGCAGTTACAGTCTTCTGAAAAAGGGATACCTATTGAGATTTATGTTTTTAGCAACGATCAGGCATGGGGTAACTACGAAGCTATACAAGCTGATGTTTTTGACCATATTATGGCAATATTGCCTGAGTTTGAGCTAAGGGTTTTTCAAAATCCAAGTACGCATAGTTTTGAAAAACTGAGGCTGTAACTTTATCATATTTAATATTTTTAGGTAAGCACAACATAAATATTTCTATTAAAAACGCTATAAAATATTTAATTTAATATATTTGCGATATTAAACTTTAAAGCATGAAATTTAATTAACAGTAAAATTTACACATATGAAAACGAGTATATTTATAATTGCCATGTTTTTTATTGGCATAGCTGCAACATCTGCTCAACAAAAGGGTCCAAACATTTCATGGGAAGCGCCAACATATAATTTTGGCGATATTAAAGAAGAAGGTGGAAAAGTAACCTGTAAATTTAGTTTTACAAATACTGGTAACGCACCTTTAGTAATTACAAATGTTCGTCCGTCATGCGGATGTACATCATCTGATTATACAAAGCAACCTGTTCAGCCTGGTAGCAAAGGTTATGTGTCGGCATCTTTTGATCCAAAGAGGAGAGTTGGTAAGAATTCTAAATCAATTACGGTTAGTACTAATGGTACTCCACCCACTTCAACATTAAGATTTACTGCCAATGTTTTACAAAAACCAAGAACTATTGAAGATGATTACCCAAGAAAAATGGGTGATATTAGGTTAAAAACAAACCATTTGGCATTAATGAAAGTAACAACAAATGAAGTTAAAGATGGCGAGATTAAAGTAGTTAACACTAACGATTTTGATCTTACTTTAACATTTAGAAATGTGCCTGCACATATTGAAATAACTGCCGTACCCGAATTATTAAAGCCACAAATGGAGGGTAAAATATTGGTTAAGTATGATGCAAGCAAAAAAAATGATTATGGTTTTTTAATGGACAGAATTATTTTAGCAATTAACGGAAATACCAATAATAATAGAAACAGAATTTCGATAAGTGCTACCATTGAAGAGGATTTTTCGAAGCTTACAGCCGAAGAATTAGTTAATGCACCAAAAATTGAGTTTGACAGTAAAGTGTTTAATTTTGGAAAACTAAATAGGGGCGAAAGTGTTGAGCATATTTTTGCATTTAAAAATACCGGTAAATCAGATTTGGTTATTAGAAAAACAAAAGCATCATGCGGGTGCACAATTGTTAGTCCGTCAAAAAAGGTAATAAAATCGGGTGAATCAGCTGAATTGAAGGTACGTTTTAACTCAGCCGGAAAAAAGAATAAGCAGAATAAATCAATTACTGTTATTACTAACTCGCCAAGCGAGACGCAAATAGTTTTAAGGGTTACTGGGTTTGTTAATGTTGATTCTGAAAAAAAATAAATAGTAATATTGAAAATAAAAAATGCCATTGGGTTTGCTCGGTGGCATTTTCTTATTAACAAAATAACTGTAATTGTTCTCTAAAATATTTTTGACAACACTATCAGTATAGGCAGGTAGATTAGTTGCAATTTTTTTTAAAATGAAAAAAAAAGATAGCGCATTAAAAGTAAATAAAGGTATTGAACAGCCCCCATCGGTTGATAGTAGCGCTGCACAACGTTTTTTAAATATAAAAAGAAAAAGTTTTACTGTTGATGATTTTTTTAAAGGCATAATAAATGGCGACAGAACCATACTAAGTAAGGCAATAACTTTAATTGAAAGCTCGCTGCCCGAGCATCAAAATACAGCTCAACAAATAATTGAGAGATGTTTACCGTATTCCGGAAAATCTGTTAGAGTAGGAATATCAGGTGTGCCTGGGGCAGGTAAAAGTACTTTTATTGAAACTTTAGGAAAGCATATAACACAAAACAGCAATAAATTAGCTGTGTTGGCCATTGACCCAAGCTCTGAAAGATCAAAAGGAAGTATTTTAGGAGATAAAACCCGCATGGAAGAGTTGAGCATTGATGTAAATGCGTTTATAAGACCCAGTCCGGCAGCAGGGTCATTGGGGGGGGTGGCACGTAAAACACGCGAAACAGTAGTTTTGTGCGAGGCGGCAGGGTTTAATACAATATTTATTGAAACGGTTGGGGTAGGGCAATCTGAAACAGCAGTTCACTCTATGGTCGATTTTTTTCTGTTAATACAAATAGCAGGTGCTGGCGATGAATTACAAGGGATAAAGCGCGGTATTATGGAGATGGCCGACGGTATTGTTATTAACAAAGCAGATGGTTCAAATATAAAAAAATCAGAAATGGCAGCTGCCGAATTTCGGAATGCAATTCATCTATTTCCCTTACCTGCATCAGGATTGGTTCCTAAAGTACTTACGTGTTCGTCGTTATACAAAACAGGTGTAAATAAGGTTTGGGAATTGATATTGGACTATTGCAGTTTTACAAATAACAACAACTATTTTGAATTACGAAGACGAGACCAGACACGTTACTGGATGTATGAAACTATAAATAACCGGCTGCACGACAGTTTTTATAATAACAGTAAAATTGAAAAATTACTTAAAAAACTGGAAAGTGATGTGCTAAATGATAAATTAAGCTCGTTTGTTGCTGCTAAAAAACTGCTTGACAATTATTTTAAACAATTATAGTTTTTTAACTGTAAACCTTGAACATCGAACTTCTTAACCTTCAACTTTCAAACTTTTTTTAGCCATAATTCTTGTAGTAAAAGTGGCAAATGCAACAACGCTTATCGAACTTACGGGCATTAAAATAGCGGCAATTACCGGTGATAGGTGTCCTGTTATGGCAAATGCCAATCCAAAAATATTGTACAAAAACGATATAAAAAAACTAATTTTTACTATTGTCAGCGATTTGCGTGCAAAATGTATATACTTATACAATGTACTAAATTTTAAGCTATCTATAATTGCATCGCCGGCAGGCGAAAAGTGGTATATATCCTCAGCTATTGACAGGGCTACATTACTTTGCATAAAAGCTCCGGCATCGTTTAATCCGTCGCCGGTCATAAGTACATTTTTACCTTTATTTTGCAGCTTTTTTATAAAATCCATTTTATCCTGAGGTTGTTGGTTAAAATGTATCCTGTCTTCTTTAAAATAGTTTTTTAGAGTTTCGCGCTCCGAGTCATTATCGCCCGATAGTAGGTACAACTCAAAATGTTTGTCCAAGTTTTGTATAACCTTTTCAAATCCTTGTCGATAGCTGTTGCTTATGGAGAAATACCCTTTGTTAATACCATTTATAGATAGATAAACCTTTGAGGTTTTTGAGTTTGATGTTTTGTTACTATCTGTAACATACTCTTTTGAGCCCATTTTTATATCAATACCATTTATTTTGCCAAAAGTGCCACGCCCCGACATCTCTATAAAACCGGTTACGTTAGGGTAGTTATCTATTTTATAGTTTTTGGCAATGGCATTGCTTAAAGGGTGGGTCGATTGCCGGGCTATTGTTGCGGCATATATTATCTCTTTTTCTGTTAATTTTTTACCAATAAAATCAATATTATTTTTATCGGGTTTAGTAATTGTGCCTGTTTTATCAAAAACAATGGTATCAATTTTTGTTAGCTTTTCAATTACTCCTGTGTTTTTTATATACAGTCCTTTTGTGCCAAAAACCCGCATTGTGGTACCAAAAGTAAAGGGCATTGATAGGGCAAGGGCGCAAGGGCATGCTACAATTAAAACCGAGGTAAGTACCAAAATTGCTTTACTTAAATTGTCAATATATAGCCATGTAAAAAAGCCCGATAGTGCAATTGCAATAATTATAACGGTAAAGTAAACGCTTATTTTATCGATAATGGATGTGAGCGATTTAGTATTGCGGTTTTCCTCTTCGCTTTGATTCCACAGTTGGGTCAAATGACTCTGCTTAACCTCTTTATCAACTTTAATAGTTATAGCGCCGCTAATTTGTATTCCGCCGGCATATACAAAATCGCCCAATTCCTTTTTAACCGGGGTTGATTCGCCTGTTACAAAACTGTAGTCAATTAGTGCATTGCCCCATGTTAAAATTGAGTCGGCAGGAATAAGCTCTTTGCTGCGTATCAATAGTTTGTCGCCAACTTTTATATCCTTAAGTAGGGTGCTGTCTTCGCCGGTTTCAGTAATTTTTGTAACAGCAACCGGAAAGTATGATTTGTAGTTGCGGTTAAATGCCAGCGATTCATAGGTTTTGCCTTGATACCATTTGCCTATCAGCAAAAAAAACAGAAAGCCCGATAAACTATCGGAGTAACCGGGGCCGCTTTTGGTTAAAACCTCAAAACCTGTAACAATAAATAGTGTAAGAATTCCTATTGCCACAGGTAAATCAATATTTATTATACCTTTAATCAGGTTTTTGTATGCCGAAATAACATAGTCGCTGCCACTATAAAACACTAACGGAACAGTTAGCACAAAACAAAGGTAGTACAAAAAAATACCGAGAGAACCGCCAATTGGCTCGCCGTTAAAATATTCAGGCAAACTGTAAAGCATTACATTGCCAAAAACAAAGCCGGCTACACCAATTTTATATAGCAGTGTTTTATTTTCGGTTTTTATATCTTTTTTTTCAAGTGTTTGCAACGAAATATCAGGGGTGTAATGAATTGATACTAATAGCTCGACCAACTGGCGTAACGATATTTCGAATGTATTAAAACTTACCGAGAACTCTTTTTTAACAAAATTTACAGCCGAATGCTTTATGCCAGAGTTTAATTTGTTTAAATGCTCAAGCAAATAAATACACGATGCGCAATGTATGGTGGGAATGCTAAAGGTAACTTTGGCAATATTATTTTCATAAAAAACGTAAATTTTTTCTTTAACCTCGTCCTTATCTAAAAATGCATATTTACTGTCGTGAACAATGTTATCGGTTTTTATGCCCGGGTTTTCTTGCAAAGTATAGTATTGCGATAGTTTGTTGTCGTTTAATAACTGATACACCTGCTTGCAACCATTGCAGCAAAATATTTTATTATCCCACTTAACAGGATTCATGCCACAGTCGGCACCACAATGAATACATTTGTTGTTTTGAGGCATTTTTAATTTTTAAAAATTGTTAATTCTTTTTTTTATCAATGAAATACTTCGTTCTATTTCCATCTGCAATCTTATGTTTTGTAGGTTTCTTTTTTCGGTTTCTAAAAAAATCTCGCTTTCAGGAAATCCACTAAATGCACGAATGATTTTCCACTTTATTATTTCGTTTTCTGAATTTTGCTGATAACACCTTCTCAATAATTTATAAGCATCATAACAATAGTCATAAAAGCAAATAAACCCAATAGCATCAATTGCCTCTGATTGTTGTTTAATGTCAAATTTTTCTAAATTATTCAATAATTCGTGCAATGCAGTTTTTCCAATGTGTGCTAGTATTCTGCTTGCTATATCTCTTGGAAGCGGATAATTATTTTTTTTGAATTCTTTTTTAGGTACAATTTGGTATTGGTTTACACCTATTTTCCCAAGTACTTTTATTAATGGCTTTACTGATGGTTTTTTGTAAGAAATTAATGTATTAGATATTTCGATTTTTGGATACAATTTCTTTTCTTTTATTAGAGCCTTTATTAGGCTATCAATTGCTTTTTTAGTATTGGTCTCATTTTTTAGTAATATAGCCCCAAAGGTTCTTTCTGTAGGAATTTTACTTTTAAGTAATTCTAACTTTTTATTAAATGGTAAATCATAATAATCTGAATTAAAATGTTTACACAGAAATCCTCTTTTCTCTAATTGTTCCTTGCTGCTTTTCACTATTGGTATAAATTTATATTTGTCATAATCTCTAAATTTAAAATAATAATTACCAATTTAAGCCGTTTATTTGCATATCAATTTCAAATTATACTAACCTAATGAAAAAAATACAATTTATCATACTTATTGTTGTATTTGCAATAGTTAGCTATTCACAATCAATAACAGGATATGTTAAAGATGCCAAAACAAAAGAGCCTATATCTTTTGCAAATATCAGCATAAAAGGAACCGGTTTGGGAACAATTAGTAATAGCAATGGCTATTTTAGATTAGTAATACCTAAAAACTACCAAAACAAAAAAATAGCTATAAGTTTTATTGGATATAAAAATGAAGATAGGTTTATTGAAACTATAACCCGTCCAATTACAATTATGTTGAAACAAACTGCTGTTAATATATCTGAAATAAAGGTTATACCTGATAGTAATATGTTTACGTTTTTAAAAAAAGCTTATAAAAAAATTCCAATAAATTACCCAAATAAGCCAACTCTTTATGAGGGCTTTTATAGAGAAACTGCGCAAGATACTTTGGGAAACTATCTCTATTTTGGCGAGGCGATTCTTCAAGTTTATAAAACATCATATAAAAATAGGCAAATGGGGCAAATTAAAATTATTGAATCAAGAAAAAAGAAGTTCCCTAATAGCGATACAATTACTAATGTAAAAATATATGGAGGGGCCTTTTCGCCACATAATATGGATTTAGTATAAGCGTACAGGTGCCATAAAACCAAGTAATTTTAAAAAATACGATTACGAGTATTTAGGAAAAACCGATTATCAAGGGCGAAAAGTTTATGGTTTTTCATTTTCAACAAATAATGATTCGCTTGATAGAAAAGTGGAAGGTAAATTTTATGTAGATGCCCAAACATACGCCTATGTGTATTACGAAAAAAGCGCTACAGGATATTGGAATAGTATAAATATACGAATAAAACGTAAAAAAAATAGCTTTCGGATTTTGTATGAACCATTTGAAAACAGATGGATACTTAAAAGTTTTAATTACTATTCAAAAAATCATGATACGTTTTCGGATGAAGATTTTATTTGCAAGGATGAATACCTTACAACAAAGGTAGAATTTGATAATGTTAAAGGTATCCCGCTTAACGAGCAAATGCAATTTACGGATATTTTTGCTGATGAGGCAGTCCATTTTGATTCAACTAATTGGCACGATTATACTATAATAGAGAATGATTCATTGGGAGTTAGTAAATTGCAAATGCAAACTTCTAACAAAGAGTCGGAGCAAATACTATCAACTAAAGTAATAGAAAAACGCACAACAATTGATATAATCATGGCTGTTTTTAAAAAAATAAAATTTGAATATGGATTAGGTTCAGGTATGATATATATGCCGGTTAATAATATTAAGTTATCACAAAATGGTAATACTCATCAAAACCAAGTGTCTAAACAACAAAATATTTACTTAATCTCATCTATTGGTTATAAATTTAATCGTAAGTTTTCTATTAATTATACTACATCTTCATCGTTAAACAAGCAAGTATATTACAAAAATAGTTTGGTTGATTTTGGTTATTTATTATGCTTAAAAAAAAGAGGCAAACAATTTTTTGCTGAGCCAACGTTAGGTTACTCATTTATTAAAAGTGGTTATAAAATTGGTAAAGTAACCTCACAACAAGAGTTTGTTTTTAATGGTAAAATATTTGATGAGAAATCAGTAATATACTCAGGCTTAAATCAGCAAAGTGTTACGTTAGGTTTAAACCTTAAAACTCGAATTACCCCACTATTTTATATTCTATTAGGTGGTAATTATAATTTTATGGTAAAAAATAGTCAAGGTATTATAGCCAATAAAAATCTATTTACTTTTACAGCTTTTGAACCTTTTAGTTCTAATTTTGAATATTACGAAAATGAGATTCAAACCAATAATTCGTCAATTAAAATGGACTATTGGCAGATAAGGTTTTCTTTTGTATTTGAATTGTAAAAGTTTGTATTAGAGGCTCCCTTAACTTTAACAGTAGCACCATCTTTTTTATAAATATAACAAAATTAATTAGCAATATCTAAAATACAAAGATGCTGTCTAAAATGCTCTACAACTTGCTTATACATTCAATTAACATTTTTTTTACTAAATTTCATCATTAAAATCCTACTCATTTATTTTATAGCTTTTTAAGCTATCAGTATCAGCATTAAGTGTATCGTTTTGCATTTTTACCTCGTGCAATGTTTTTTCTCCCATTTTTATTACTTTTTTTAGCTTGGCATCGGGCGGACTGAGAAATGGTATATTTAGGCTTAATCCCCTCAGTATAAATAGTAGCCCCATAACAACCATTAATATGGGAAAAAAATTATTAATACGGTTTCGTATTTTTACCGATATAAAATTGCCTACTATAGAAATTGCTAATAGCAATGGTATTGTTCCTAACCCAAAAAGCACCATAAACAACACCGATTCAATAGCATTTCCGGTTCCGGTTGATATTATTACCGCATAATAAAGCGGGCCGCAGGGCAATAAACCATTCAGTAAACCTATGGCAAATAAGCTTATGTATGATTTAGTTGAAAATAGTTTTTTTAAAGATGTTTTAACTCTGTTAACAAAGCCAAAAAGGTTATTGTCTAAACTGCTTGATTTAAATAGTGCAGGAAAAAATACCGTGGCAATCATTAAAGTCCCGGCTACTATTGAAACAATTTTTTGAAACCCCAGCGTGCTTAAACCCTGCCCAAGCAATCCAAACGCTAATCCCATAAAGGCATAAGTTACGGTACGCCCAAGGTTATACAGTATTCCACTTAAAATTTTTTGCCATTTGGTATTGCCGCGCAAAGGTAGCGACAGGGCAATAGGGCCACACATTCCAACACAATGAAAACTTGTTATTAGTCCTAAAACAAGTCCTAAAAAAATTGTTATCTCTGATGGTAATTCTGAAAAACCGTGCATATAGTTTGCTTTGTTTTATCTAAAATAATTTGTTTGAGTTTATTTTTTAATCAATAAACAAATCCTTTTTAACTTCGTAATTTAGGGTATTCATCTTCCACAATACCCTAACAATATATCTGCCTTTTGCAAGGTTAGATTTGTTAACAGCAAATATTTTGGTTTTTGCATCAAACTTAATTTTGTAATCAAGATTTTTATCCGATGGTCTGTAAAAATCAATAAGCATAAAATCTGAGTTATTGGTAATGCTATCACAAAAACCAAAAGTAACAGTATTGTCATTAATGCTAATAGTTATACTATCATTAAAAATAAATGAGCGTTCGTTTATATTTATTTGTTTTGTGTATTCGGCTCCTTTTTCGTAGTAGTTTTCAGTAATCAGGTCGCGGCTTTGGCGCAATGAAAAAAATATAAAAAAAATTGCCAATGATAAAAAAATTACAAAAAATATAAATATTGCATTTCCCCAGTGTAGTTTCATATATTTAATTTATTGGTCCAATAAAATTGGTTTTATATGTCTCTAAAAGCTCTCCATTTTCAAAAATACCAATTTCAACATCGGTACTTTTTCCTGTTAAATCTTGTTTATTTAGCTTAATTATAATAATACTTTCAAACTTAGCATCTTTTTTAACAATATGGTTTTTGCCGGTAAATTGTATTTTACCTTTTTCAGGATGCAGCAAACGCACCTCCAACTCTTTATCGTTTTGTGTTTTATTAATAATTTTCACATTATATATATTTGAGAAAATATTGGTATCAATTTTTTGAAAAATTGTGCCCGGAACTCTTAATATTGTTGAATCTATTGTTGTGCGCCGAGTAATGGTAAAAGTAAGTATAATTAGTAAAACTATTAAAACAGCCGAATAGGCATAAGTGCGGGCATTTATTATTGATCGTTTTCCAGTTTCAATTCCATGCACCGAGTCAAAGCGTATAAGGTTTTCGGGTTTACCTATTTTTTGCATAACAATATTGCACTCGTCAATACAGGCTGTACAGTTTATACACTCTAACTGGCTGCCGTTTTTTATATCAATGCCTGTGGGGCATACGGCAATACACTGCTTGCAGTCAATACAGTCGCCACCGTCTTTGGTGCCTCTTGGTTCGCCTCGTTTATAATCGTAAGTTACTGCTATCGACTTTGAGTCTAACAAAACGCTTTGCATTCTTCCGTAAGGGCAAATCATGGTACACACCTGCTCACGAAAATATGCATAAATCCAATAGTAAAAAGTGGTAGCACCCAACATAAACAAAAAGCCCATCATATTTTCGCTAATTGGCTGTGTTATAATTTCTATTAATTGCATGGGGCCAACAAACCAGTTAATAAAAACGTTTGTAATAATTAATGCTGTTATGTAAAAAGTAATATGTTTGGCTATAATTCTTATTATGGCTTTTGCCGATTTAGATTCTTTTATTTTACCATTTCTGTAATTACCGTCAAAAAGATACTCTATACGTCTAAAAATATGTTCCATAAAAATGGTCTGGGGGCATGCCCATCCGCACCAAAGCCTGCCATAAACTACTGTAAAAAGAACAATAGAAATTACAGTTATTAGCATAATCATTGCCAATATATATGTATCCTGTGCCCATATAAGCTGTCCAAAAAGGAATATTTTGCGATTTGCAATATCAAAAAGCATAAAAGGCTTTTCGTTTATTTTAATTATAGGTGCAAATATTAAAAATAGGATAGATAACCATGCAAAAACAGTACGCCTTGTGTACCATTTACCTTTTGGTTTTTTTGCGTATATAGTTTTTTTGTCGCCTGATTCATCTATGTTTAATGGGCGGTCTCGAAATGTTGATGGCTCCATTTATGTTGGTTTGCTGTATGAATATTAATAATTTAGTGTCTGTACATAAAGTCGAGAGTTTGTTCAGAAAGTTCGAATTCGAGCCCATCTGAATGACAAAGTCGGGCAAGCCTGTCTGACTGACAAAGCAGGCGGAACAGCCTTTACCGAACTTGATTCGGTAAAGAAGTTGGACTTTATGGACAGACTCAAATTACGGATATAAACACTCTTCACCCTGTGCATCTTTCCCGTTTTTAGGATTTGAGCCAACCAACGACTTTGATATAAATACGCTCAGGTTTTTAATTTGTCTTGCGCTCATCATCGATTTGTATGGGGTCATCCCTTTCTCTGCCCTGCCTTCGGTAATAATATTTATTATGTCTTCTTCCAAACATCCGTTCAACCAGTAATTGTCGGTTAGGTTTGGACCAATGGCATTTCCTTCGCCATTAACACCATGGCATGCTAAACATCCTTTTTCCATATAAAGCTTGGCACCTTCAGCAATAATCTCATCCATACTTAATTCATTGCCCTTATTGCTGTTTTGCATTGCCTGCTTTTTTTGTTCAAAATCAGCAACGCTTTTATTGTATTCACTAATTTGATCCATATTGTTATTTGGGTGTCCAAAATAGTGGATAGCATAAATGCCCGAAAAGCCTATCGACAATAAAAATATAAGAACAATCCATACTGGTGCCTTATTGTTTAGTTCTTTAATGCCATCATAATCGTGCGATGAAATATCATCATCAAATTGGTCGTTGTTTTTTAATTCGTCGCTCATAATTAATATGTTATTGTTGAGTAAAAACTTTTTATTTTTCTCTGTTTTCATGTACTACATAGTCTTTGCAAGAAAACGCCAAATTACTCACAAATATTTTTATTTTATTTGTGTTCGTGAGCTAAAGTTCTATGCCTGCCTGCTGCAGGCAGGTTATTCTTGTTTTGAAAACAGTCATCCGCCGCGGCGGACTTTTGATTTTTAAAGGAGTTTTCTTGCTGGCACTACATAAATATTTAAAATAGAATTGTAATAGATTTTCATTTTAGTATAATATTTTTTTCAACTGTTTGCCGATAATGCTTTACTTATTTTCAGTATAACCGATTTCATCTTTTTCAAAAATGGAGGTTTTAAAACTCTCCAAATCTTTTTTAGGAATCTTCACGGTTCTGTAAACTATTATTATAAAAAGCACAATAAATATTAGCAAGCCAAGTATATAAAAATATTGGATTCCTTGAACATTTTTCATTATTTCACCTGCAAATTTCATCTGTTTGTTTATTTTTACTGTAGAGGACGCAGAGATACGCTGAGTTTTTTACTATTTCCTCTGCGTTTTTCTGTTTCTCTGTGGTTAGTTTTCTTTATAAATTATCCGCTAATTATGTGTCTCCTTATATTTTTTAACTCCTTCCGGCGAAATATCCCAACCTAATTTGTGCAAATATGCAATCATTGCAATAATCTCTTTTGTAGGTTCTACTTCAACTCCCGATTCCTTTAATTTATCAACAATTTCTTTGGACTGCTCCATATATTTTTTAACGGCAATATCTTCATAGCCTTCATTGTATGGTACACCAAGCATTTTCATCACTTTTATTTTAGTTGGTATTTTCGATAAATCAACATCTTTTTTAATTAACCATGAATACTCCGGCATAATAGTTTGCGGGTTCATTTGGGTTGGATTAGTAAAATGGTTATAATGCCAAATTGCAGTTTTATAAGTTGAACTGCCAATATATCCTGTTCTTGCTAAATCGGGTCCGGTACGTTTCGATCCCCATTGGAATGGATGGTCATAAACAAACTCGCCAATTTTAGAGTATTCGCCATACCTATCGGTCTCATAACGTAATGGCCTCACCTGTTGCGAATGGCAATTGTAGCATCCGTTTGCAACATAAATATCGCGGCCTGTAAGTTCAAGGGGCGAATATGGGGTAACAGTTTCAATTTTTGGAATATTTGATTCAACCTTTACCATTGGTATAATTTCAACAGCACCACCAATAACAAGGGCAATAAATATTAGTATTGACAGTCTCACTCCTTTACGCTCTAACCAGCGGTGAAATGTTTCACCAAACTTACGTTCGCCATGGTCTTCCAAACCCGGTGCTTCAGCAAGCTCGTTATCAACAATGCTACCTGCTTTCATTGTTTTAATCATGTTATAAAAGAAAAGCAAAAACCCTGTAAAGAATAGTATTCCGCCCACAACCCTAAAATAGTACATAGGCAATATCTGTACTAAGGTTTCAATAAAATTAGGATATGCCAAAATACCTTCATCGGTATATTCGCGCAACATTAACCATTGGGTAATACCAGCCCAGTATAACGGAATAGCAAAAAGCAGTACGCCCAGCGTGGCTATCCAAAAATGGGTATTTGCAAGTTTTTCTGAAAATAGTTTTATTCTGAACAGCTTAGGTATTAACCAATAAAACATTCCAAAAATCAATCCTCCGTTCCAAGCCATGCCGGCAATGTGTGTATGTGCAACTGTCCAGTCGGTAAAGTGGCTTATGGCATTTACGCTTTTTAGCGACATCATTGGTCCTTCAAATGTTGACATGCCATAGGCGGTTACTGCAATAACCATAAACTTAAGTTCGGCTTTATCACGTACTTTATCCCATGCTCCGCGTAAGGTTAGTAATCCGTTAATCATCCCTCCCCACGAGGGTGCAATAAGCATTATTGAGAAGGTTATGCCTAGTGCCTGAACCCAATCAGGTAATGCCTGATAAAGCAAATGGTGTGGACCTGCCCACATATATAAAAATATTAAAGTCCAAAAGTGTATTATTGATAATTGATATGAGTAAATTGGGCGGTTTGCCGCTTTGGGTAGGTAGTAGTACATTATACCAAGCCATGGTGTTGTTAAAAAAAATGCTACTGCATTGTGCCCGTACCACCATTGAACAACAGCATCTTGTGCACCTGCCCATACCGGATAACTTTTTAAAAATCCGGCAGGAATTTCTATTGAGTTTACAATATGCAAAACGGCTATGCCAATAAAAGTAGCCAAATACCACCATACTGATGCATATATGTGTTTTGTGCGGCGTTTTATTATGGTGCCAATCATGTTCCACCCAAAAATTATCCAAATAACGGCAATCAGAATGTCAATAGGCCATTCAAGTTCGGCATACTCTTTACCTGTGGTAAAACCGGCCAATAGGGTAATTGCCGCCGAAACAATTACAAGCTGCCAGCCCCAAAAGTGTATTTTGCTTAACACATCATTAAACAAACGTGCTTTTAAAACACGCTGCATCGAGTAATAAAAACCTGCAAACATTGCATTACCAATAAATGCAAATATTACAGCATTGGTATGTAAAGGCCTAACCCTGCCAAATGTTGTAAACTCAATACCAAAATTAAGCTTTGGAAAAGCAAGTTGTGATGCGGCAAGCAAACCTACAATTAAAGCTACTGCTCCCCATACTAATGTTGCCCAAATGAAATTTCTGACAGTTTTGTTGTCGTAATTAAATTGTTGAATTTCCATAAAGCTTATTTTAAGTTTTTATGATTGTCATCTAAGTTATTTTCTATTATTGGTTCATCTTCGTCAAATAATATTCTTATCGATGGGGTGTAGTTATCATCATACTGACCTGTTTTTACTGCCCAAATAAATAGTAACAAAAAAAATATGGCAGCTACCAAACTAACACCTATAAGTAAAAACAGTATATTCATATCATATCAAATATAACACTAAAAGCAAATTTTAAAATAGTACTATTTACAAATATGTTGTGTTTTGTAAAAAGTTTTTTGTTGTATAACTCATATTTTTACAATCAAATACTTGTATTGTTTAGTGGTAAGTGTAATAATATGCTATTTAGAAATATTCTAAATAGCACTTCATCTTTAGCCTTGTTTCCCTTAATTCTAAAGATAAAAGGTCTTTAAAGAGTAAAAGCTGCAACGGGGAGAAGCAGCTTTTACCATAAACCAAATTTTATCATCAAGTAACCCTTGATGATCCATTAACCGCTACAAATGTAATCAATTTTTTTAAAACATAAACATGTATTTAAAAAAAATAGAATTTATTATTGCGCAATATTTTTTATTGTAGAGTTTAATTTTCTGTATAAAACCCAATAGGTTGTAAGTCAGGCGATATTATCCCTTGTTTAATCACTAAAAAACTTCTAATTTCATAGCATAAGTGACATTTACTAATGTATCCATCGGGTTTGGGTTTAAAACTATATTTGCTTGTAGCCAATTTATATAAACTTTTAATCCCTCCGTTTAATAATATGGTAATGAATGGATACTTTTTTGGATTTATTTCACTTCCAAGGTCATCAATACTTATTGTTACACCATTAGTATGAGAAAAAATAAAATTTCCAAACATATCAACATGAAAATGGTTAGCTGTCGGAAAATCATCTATGCAATTTGTGTTTTGCATAAACAATTCAGATAAGGTATATTTTTTTAAGTATTTTTGAAAAGCATCAAAAGACCTTCCGGCAAATGTAATATTAAAACACTCTGCCAGTTTATTCATATACCCATCTCCATATTTTTTAAGGTACTTTTTTAGCGAATGTGTTTTACTGGTATCAAACGATGACACTTCAGGATAAACCTCGTTATCCCATATCATAACATTAATGCTTAATTGCTCTGCAGCTTTTGCAACATTCTGAACTTTTTTTAATGGAATACTCTCATTTTGAAAAGGGCTGACCTTTAATAACAGGCGTCCAAGCCCATAAATTTTTAATGTCTTCAGTAATTTTATTGTATCTTTTTGATTATGATACCACGAACAATTTGTTAAAATTTGTTCTAAATGAATTGAGCTTTCGTTTATCTGTTTCACAGCTCTAATAAGCTTCTCAGGATATAAAAATGGTTCACCTCCTTCAATATGAACCGATTTACACCCCATTAATTCAAGTTTTGAAATAATTTTACCCATCATTTCAACCGAAATAAAACCGCCTTTCCTTGTAGGTGATGCTTTATGTCTGCAATGGGCACATTTAACCGAACAATCATAGTTTGTTATTATTCCGCCGTTGGACAAATGAGTAACATAAAAGCTCATATATTTACCTTTTATTCATTTAACAGTAAATGAGTATCATACATATATATCAAGAATAGTTATATTAATTTTGCTTTTGCAACACTTAATTGTTTTAATTGTTGTTTAAATAGCACGTTTTTAATTAACAATTTTATAACAATCTTTTGTTAATTCAGTTTAACTATGAACCCCTAATACTTTAAAATCAACAAAAACGGTTAATCTTTGTAATTAGTTATTGCAGTAAAATGTAATACAAAAACCATAAACAAATGAAACGAACGAAGTGAGTTAATGAACAAAAATGAAATTTTATTTATCATGAGTTCTATTTTATTGTGAGTTTTATTAGGCAAATGAAAGTAAATTGATATACAGATGAAAGATATGATTCTTAATATTGGTGTTGAATTTATAGATATTCTTGGAGAGATGTCACCTTACCTTATTTTAGGTTTTTTTATAGCAGGACTTTTACACGCCATATTGCCATCAAATACAATTCAAAAATATTTTGGAAACAATAAATATTTATCAGCTATTAATGCGTCGTTATTTGGCGTTCCACTACCGTTGTGTTCTTGTGGCGTAATACCAACCGGAATGTCATTATATAAAAACGGGGCATCAAAAGGGTCAACAGTTTCATTTCTTATATCAACGCCACAAACGGGGGTTGATTCAATACTTGTTACCTATTCATTGTTAGGTTTGCCATTTGCTATTATTAGACCGGTTATAGCATTTATTACCGGAGTTGCCGGAGGCATATTTACAAATTCAATTAACAAGACCATTAATGCTCCGACAAAACAGCAATCAATCGATAGTACTACTAATAGTACTATTATTGAAAAAATTATTGATGTCTTTAGATATGGGTTTGTTGAGTTTTTGCAAGATATTTCAAAATGGCTGATAATTGGCTTGGTTTTGGCAGCAGCAATCTCCGCAGTCATTCCCGATGATTTTGTTTCGGGCTTAGGGCTTTCTCCATTGGCTCAAATATTTATAATGCTAATTATTTCAATACCATTATATATATGTGCAACAGCATCAGTTCCTTTGGCTGCGGCATTAATACTAAAAGGAATATCACCCGGTGCAGCTTTGGTATTATTAATGGCAGGGCCGGCAACCAATGCTGCTACCATTACCATGATTGGGAATGTTATGGGAAAAAAAGCTCTTTTTGGATATCTCGTTTCAATTATTACAGGAGCTTTATTTTCAGGATTAATAATTGATTATATGCTACCTTCAAATTGGTTTCAAATTATGAACACCAGCAATTTAACCCATCAGCACGAAATGTTACCAAGTTGGATTAAAATAGCTTCAGGCATTATATTAATACTATTAATAATAAATGGGTATTTTCAGAAATTTAGAAAAAATAGCAATGTTGAAAATGTAAACGTAAAAAGCAACGATATGGGAGCAACAAAGATAAAAGTTGAAGGTATGACATGTTACCATTGCAAAGCTAATGTTGAAAACAACTTAACAAAGTTAGAGTTTATTATTGATGTACAGGTTGACTTGGCTACAGGGATAGTTGAATTAAATGGTAATGATATTAATTTGAGTAAAGTTAAAGAAGTTGTAAACGGATTGGGTTATAATTATCTTGGTTAAAATCCAAACAAAAACAATTTATTTCAAAAATATTTCAATTATAATAACTTATTAT
>CBDUWQ010000010.1:0-40105 GCA_965370965.1 uncultured Bacteroidales bacterium | reverse complement strand
CAACAAACAAAAATTGAAACAACAAACAAAATTAAGTTCGTAAAGTAGAACTAATGAATAAATTTATTATAATAACCTCAATATTTAACCCAACAAAAGCTGTTTGTAATTTTGCCAAATTAAAAAATTATCAACTAATAGTAGTTGGTGATAAAAAAACACCAAAAAACTGGAGTTGTAAAAACGTAGTTTACCTTTCGGTTGAGAAACAATTACAGCAAAAATATTTAATACTTAAAAAATTACCTTATAACCATTATTGTAGAAAAATGGTTGGCTATTTATATGCTATTGAAAATGGTGCAGATATTATTATAGATACAGATGATGATAATTTACCCATTAAAAATTGGAGATTTCCCGAGTTTTCAGGCATATTTAATACTACATCCTTTAACAAAGAATTTTTGAATGTATATAACTTTTATAGTAGATTAAAAATATGGCCTCGTGGATTCCCTTTAGAAGATATACTTTCTCAACCAAGCAAAACAGATATAAAAAGCTTATCAAAAAAAACAGAATCAAAAATAGGAGTATGGCAAGGGCTAGTAAATGGTGACCCTGATGTTGATGCTATTTATAGACTAACAATTAATCAACTAAACCCATTTTTTGATAATACTCCTTTAGTTCTTGAAAAGGGAACGGTTTGTCCATTTAATTCTCAAAACACAGCATTTCGTAAAGAGCTTTTCCCTCTTTTATATTTACCATCATTTGTAACATTTAGGTTTACCGATATTTTAAGAGGATTAATAGCACAACCGTTAATGTGGAATGAGGGATATAAATTAGGCTTTACTTCGGCATCAGCAATACAAGATCGAAATGTGCACGATTATTTAGTTGATTTTGAATCGGAGATTCCATGTTATTTGTATGCAAAGAAATCTTTTAAAATAGCACAAAATTCAATAAGGGAAAAGGATAGTTTATTGGATAATATATTTAATGTTTATTTAGAACTTGAAAAAAATAAGATTGTAAATAATAAAGAGATAGGCTTATTAGACCTATGGCTAAATGATTTATCACAATTATAATACTATTTATGAATGAATGAAGTAAAATTTACAATTATTACACCCAGTTATAATCAGGGCAAATATATTGAAAACACTATAAAAAGTGTGATTAAACAAGATTATGAGAATTGGGAGCTTCTAATTCAAGATGCAGCCTCAACGGACAGTACAATTGAAGTTTGTTCAAAATATTTAAGTGATAGTAGAATAACGCTCACTTCTGAAAAAGATAAGGGTTTTGCTGATGCGGTAAACAAGGGAATTGAAAAATCAAATGGAAAATGGTTGCTGATATTGAATTCTGATGATTTTTTAGCAAGTAGTGATGTGCTTTCTTATATAAACTTATTAATTAAGGCAAATAGTAAATTGTATTTAGTTACAGGTAAATCAAACCTAGTAAACCTTAAAACTAAAATCAAAACTGAAAAAAATAGTGGTGTTGATGAAGTCTTTATTAAGACCATTAATCCTGATAATGTTTATAATTTTAAAGAATCGTTTTCGCAACCATCAACTTTTTTTCGGATAGATAGAGTTAAACAAATAGGAAAATTGGATACAGAATTGGATATGGTTGCTGATACTGATTTGTGGATTAGATATATGCTTTATAAACCTAAAATTATTAAAAACGCAATTAGGACCAATAAAGCATTAAGCATAGTAACAGAACATGATGAGCAACGCACTATGAAACCTCATCTTTTTTATTACGGCAGGGCAAAAATGGCTGCTAAACATTATTATAATAATAATATTGAATTAACAGACGATTTGAAATATAAGCATGCAATTAGCTTAATAAACAATTCTATTGATTATTATTATTATAAAAGAATTAATAATAAGCCAAATATTGAACTATACACAACATTTATGAATACTAAGTTTCCACTAAAAAAAAGAATTAAATACTATTTGTCTTTTATTTTTGGAATGAAACACATTTTATATAAATACTATTCAGTTCGAGACATAAAAAATTAGTAAATATAAAACCTGACACTTAACAACATTTAATCAAATGAGCATACCAATAGTATTCATCCACTATGGCGATTGTAGCTATTTAAAATATACCCTTAAATCAGCTAAATTATTTAATCCTGAAAAAAGGGTTATTTTAATAGGTGATAAAACGAATAAATACTATTCGGAAAAGTATAATATTGAGCACTACTTTTTTGATAATTATACAGAATTAAAAGAAATAAAAGAGTTAGAAAAAGCATATAAAATAGTAGGAGGTGCAGATTTTGAAAGAATGAATAAATCAAAAGGAGGAAAAGATTGGACAAAATTTAACTTTATAAAATGGGGAGTATTATATAATTTTGTTGTATCGCAAAAAATTGGAAAACTTTGGACTTTTGATTCTGACACACTAATTATCTCAAATTTAAAACAAAAAGAAAATACATATAAAAATTATGACTATACAACTATTAATTCGCACAACCCAAGGATTAATTAATGATATTGAGTATTTAAAATTTTTTATTGTTCTGGCTAATGAACTTTTTAACAATACTAAATATTTAGACAATTTACTTAAAACAGATTTTAAGGAAAACCCTATGTGGGGTTTTACAATGATGCGCGTATTTAATGAGCTTTCAATAAAAGAAAAAACAAATATTATTCGATTAAAAGAGTCAAAAAATTTGGAGTGCTTTGATGAATGTATTTGTGTAAATTATTCGTATAGAACAAATGACTATTTATTAGCAAATAAAAAGCTAAATAAAATTTATTATGATAAAAACGGGAATTTATATAATTATGATTTAATATTGAAAAACTATAACCTTTTATGGGGTATTAATCTTAGTTGGGTGCCTGATTATGTGTTTTCAACTCTTTTAAATATTTCAAAAAATAAAATTAATAATAAAAATACTACATCAGATATTTTTCAAGTAAAAGAATTAATGGTTGTGAAATATAAAAAACCAATGCTCAAAAAAATTAAAAGTACATTATCAAATATTTATTGCAAAATTAAGGGTGTTGATAATAATGCAGCACCTAATAAATAGCAATATGCCTATCTTCCTTTTAAGATTATTATCAATATATTGCATTTTTTGTTACTAATGAGTATTTTATAATTTAGCAGCATATAAATAAAACCTACTTACAATAAATGAAAAAAAATGAAATAAGTTACAAATTCAAACAAATTGATTACTGTAATATATGTGGTTCTATCACAAAAAACCATAAAGTATTAGGAAAAAGGCTTAACAAATCACAGGGTAAAAATCCTGCAGGTAAAACTGGCATAACTACTACAATTTGCAAATGCCGTAATTGTGGTTTAATATATTCAAATCCACAACCTATACCAATTAATATTCAAGACCATTATGGTATACCACCTGAAGATTATTGGAAGGATGATTATTTCAAGGTCGATGAGAATTACTTTAAGGGAGAGATTAAAATAGTAAAAAAACTGTTAGATTTTAAACCTGGCATGAAATCATTAGATATTGGTGCAGGATTAGGCAAGCAAATGATAACACTTTCTAAGGCTGGATTTGATACTTATGGTTTTGAACCATCTGAACCTTTTTATAAAAGAGCAATTTCTCAAATGGGTATTCATTCTAAAAAATTAAAAAAGGCAATGATTGAAGATATTGAATACCCTAAAAATTATTTTGATTTTATTTCCTTCGGTTCT
The DNA here is from genome assembly GCA_965370965.1 of uncultured Bacteroidales bacterium. GTDB lineage: Bacteria > Bacteroidota > Bacteroidia > Bacteroidales > SZUA-534 > GH45. The sequence goes on along the minus strand of CBDUWQ010000010.1, from coordinate 36,385 downwards.
GTTTTGGAGCATTTATATAATCCTTCATATTCAATAATAAAAGCATTAAAATGGTTAAAACCTAATGGTATTATTCATATAGAAGTACCATCGTCAGATTGGTTGGTAAATAAAATAATTAATTTATTCTACAAAATTAAATTAACTGACTATGTTGGCAATATTAGTCCGATGCATGAACCATTTCACCTATATGAATTTGCTTTAAAATCGTTTAAATATCATGCTATAAAAAACTCTTATAAAATAGCATATTATGAATACTATGTTTGCCAAACATATATGCCAAAATTTTTTGATAAAATATTAACTCCATATATGAAAAAAACAAATACCGGTATGCAATTATGTGTATGGCTACAAAAAAAATGATTATTGTCTCTTTATTGACCTTATTCCTATAAAATATCCATAATAACCCCATCCTTTAATCAAGGCAACTTTATAGAGCAAATTCTTACAGCAGATAAAGAATTTACTGCTAATTTGTAGATAAAATTGAATAAACAGATTATCTTAGTGATAATATTTCGCAATGAAAAAAAGCATAAGCAATCCTTTTAAATATGTCATAAATCTTAAATGCATTGTTTCCGCGGCAAACAATTTTTGTTACTAATCAGTGTTAGAAAATAAATATAAAGTTATGTAACTTATTGATATTCTGATGAAATTGTGTTGCAGTGTTGCAGTGTTGCAGTAAAAAAACTACTGCATCACAAGAAAACAGCATCACAGCCTGCCTGGAATTGGCAGACAGGCATCACAAAAAATTACATTACTCCTTAATTTTAAAGACTTTGCTTACACTGATTAGTAACCAATTTTTTTATCTAACAACGATTTCAAACCTCTTTGTAGCTGGTTTAATTTGTGTAATGCTTCTTATTATTGAGTATAAAACTACCTCATAAGATACATCTTGCCAAAGCCGTTTTTAAAATACTGCCCGGTACTTGTGTCCCTAATTTTAAGCTCTTTGCCGTTTAAGCGTGCGTTTACCCTATAAAAATAAACACCGTTTGCCAATGGGTCGCCATACATATCTTTACCGTCCCAAGCATATTGTGTAATATTTTTGCCAATATTCAGCGGACCTAAATCTTCGGCATATATTACTTTAACTATTTTTCCGGTAACGGTTAGTATTTCAATGCGCATTTGGTCGGGCACAACCGAGCCGGTAAGTTCAAAAACAAAGCGTGTTGATGTGCTAAATGGGTTTGGGTAGTTAAACACGTTGGTTATGGTGCTTTCGTTTATTACATTAAACGATATAAGGTAGTCAAACATTCCCGATTCATTTCCCGATAAATCTTTTGCCTGAACCCTGAGCTCATAAATGCCATCGTTGGCAAAACTTGTATTGTAAATTATTTGTGCTTTGTTTTTAGGTAGTTTGGCGGGTATAAACTGAACATCGGGGTTGTTGTTTATGGCAATTTTATGCTCAATACCTGTTTGCTGCGATTTTATATAAAACGAAAATATCGATGTGTCGTTTAATGGAATAAACATATTCTCATCTTTTAACTGTATCACAATTTCGGGGTTTGCCGATACCAAGTCGCCATCCATAATGTGTAACCCGTCAAAAGTAACATCGAGCAATGGGTTATGGGCATCCTTTTTTACATAAAATGGCAACTGTGCCAAATTGTTAAAATAGTACTGCTCCCTAATATTAATAGCCCGTTGGCCGGAATTTACAGGGTTTAGCTCAACCCAAATACTATTGTTTGCCTCAAGCGCAAGCGATGAAAATTCGATGGTATCAACAATATGCTCGCCCGCTTTTAATGGTGCAATTTTATGGTTGCTCAGGGGTATGTTTTCGTTTCGGTTGTTCTGAACCCAGTAGCTAACTAGTGTACTGTCAACATCTGAGCTGCCAATATTTTCAAAAGCCATGGCAAAATGACCGGTTTCGCCCTGCTGCAAAGTATCGTTATAAAACTTGAACCCTTTTAGCGGGTTTAGTGCCAAATCGGTAACCGGTTTATAAAGCACCTCCCAAAAATCAAGATGCGAGGGGGTTCTAAGCAGTTCGTCTTTTGTGTAAAAAACAATTTTTAAGTATGGATAAACCTCTGCATCAATACCTGAAATATTTGTTGAGTTTGCGGTAATTGAATCGATTAAAAGGATTTCATTATCAGAATTATCTATTCCAAAAACTTTAACAAATGCCAGCTCATCAGGATTGTTCTCTTGCTTGTGCGAGTCCCAGTTTAGTGTTTCCCATTGTTTTGACGGCCCAATTCTTTTGCTTATAACCGACCCGTAAGTAAACAGCCCTTTAATTGGCTCCTCTAACGATATTTTATCAGTGCTTGATGTTCCGGTAACTTCAAGGGTTTCATTGGGGTAACCCTTGCGGGCAAACATTATATACGGTATATAGTTGTTTTGCATAAAACGTATTTCGTTGGCTCCCCACGTATCAAACAGGCTTTTTTGGTATTCGGTATAATTGCTGTAATTGCCATTAATAAATGAGTAAATAAGGAAGTAATTACCTGTGGGCACATCGTTTTCAATAAAATTAACAAGGCTAGTAATATTGTTGTTATTGTTTGTATGAAAAACAAAAAACATTTTAGGGGTTGTTGTGCCTGTATTACATACGGGGTAATTCTGGTGGCCGTAATCATCCCTATCGGAATACCATGGAATTAAGGTAAGTGAATCAATAACAGCTACAATCATTGCACCGGCGGTACCGCACGACGAGCTTCCGCCAAGTCCGTCAATTGAATAACCAATACTCCTATATTCGGGTTCGCCAACCGGCGAGCCCATATTTTGGCAGCGCAAGGTTTTTGGTGCATTGGTAAAATCAAATTTGCGTTGTGCATTATCTTTTTCCAAAAACATTAGCGAATTGTCTATTATCTGTCCATAATCTGATTGATGCCACCCCTCTTTGTTTGGCTCAGTACAAAACGAACTTTGCGACCACTTTTTTTCGTCAGACTCTTTTGCTGTACGCCAATAATAAACTTGTTGCGAATTAAATGCTAAACCTGTTGGAGCCCACTCTACAACACCTCCTTTATGGGTTATTCTGTTGGTAATTAGCAAAGGGCTGTTAAATAAATAACTTGTGTCAATTTGAAAAACTGTGGTCTGCTCTTTGGTAAACACATCAACCGACGATGCTTTTATTGTAATATTATTGTTTGGGTTAATACTATATTTATAGGGGTAAACTGGTACAATATCGGTTGAGGAGATAAAAATATTTGTTTCGGCTGTGTTATTTGCTTCATTAAGCTCATCAACTGCATTTATACCATCAATACGAACAGTAAACCTGTTGTTTCCAAGCCCGTTAATTTTATTAACCGGAAGTTTTAATTTAATGGTATCTTTAAAATATAGCCCGTTTATCTGTACAAATGAATTTGTGGTTTTACCGGTTTGGAAATGCCTGTCAATATCAATAGTAAATGTTTTTTGTGTGGTTTTGGCAATATTTGTGGGAATAATTGTTATAAAAAAGGAATCTATTTCAGTTGTTAACACATTGGGTGTAAATAGTATATCTTTGTTTTTGATAGTTAAATCGGGTAATTCAAAGCTATTTAAAATAATTGCCGGGTCGCCATGCAAGGTAAATTCTTGAGCTGTGCTTTTTGCCGTAAGTGAGCTGCTATGAGCAAGCAATTTTATTCGTGCATTGAGAATACTTTTACCCAAAGGTTGGGCAAAATAATTGTATGAAATATTTTTAAACAGTTGGTTGGAGAATACATTAAGCTCATTTTCATAGCCACTACCAACAACAGCAAGAAAACCAATAGCACCTTTTTCTTCAATAATTACCCAGTCTTCGCTTTGACTTGATTTGCCGTTTAAATGTATGTTGCCTGTATAACACGAGTTTGCCACCATAAAAGGGTATTTTCCTCTATTATTGTAAGCCCCGGGTTCATCAATATTTTGGTCGAAACCGTTTGCCGTGCTGCCATGCCCAAAAAATGTCATAAAACTAACACCATTGTTTACCAAGCTTTTAATGCTATCCGATTTTGATATAACTATGGGGTCTGATGATGTTTTTAAAAACGTTGATATTGAGCCTCCAAAAAGGGTGTCGGCAATTATGTTTTCATAATTTTTCAGATAGTTTTTAAACCGTGCTTGTTCGTTTGCATTTTTGCCCCCACCAAAATGTATTCCCCGTTTCATCCATTCATGGGCAATGTTATTGTTAATATTGCTTTCAAATTGCTGTACTTTTTCAAGATAAATATATACATCGGCATCGGTTTGTGCTGCAAGCCTGCCAGTGGGCAAAGCCGATTCAAATCCTGAGCCGGTAATACGGTTGCTTAAAAGTGCGTCGCTGCCGGGCTGCCCCATGGTTGGCACAAGGCAATTTTTATAAACCGTGCTGCTTTTTCTTGTATATATTGCCTGTACGCCTTTGCCAATAATAAACAGATACTCGGGCGGGGTGTCCCAGTTGTTAAAAACATACTTTAAAAAATTCCGTATTGCCATAGGATGCTTTTGAATGCCATACCCAAATTGGTTGTATAGTTCACCTGCATAAACAAGGTAGGCATTTCGATAATTGGCATAAGCCTGCGCCGAGTTTTCTAGTTTTTTATTGCTTATTATTATGTAGTTGCTGTTTATATTTGAATGGTTTTTGAAAGTGCTTTCAGTTATTGTAGGTACGTCTAAAAAATAGTTTTCATCAATAAGCAGCATCTCCAAATCGTTGGCTAATGGTGGAACCAATGCTTTGTGAAAATCATCTTCATTAACTATTTTTATTATTTTACTATTATCTATATCAAATAGATACGGTTGCCCTTCTGAAATAAAATTTGAAATCTCGATATAACTTTTTGTATTTGGCGATGCAGGCAAAATAAAGATAAAATTGTTATTTGTGTTTGCATTAAAACCTCTTGTATATCGTATTTTTATATACGAAACAGCCATATTGCTTGCAGCAGCTCCTTGATCATCAATATTATTAAATATAATATCGGTTGTTTCATTAAGTGTTTCATTTAATTCAGCATGGTTTTTTATGCTTTTAAAACTTGTAAAAACAGAATCAAACTCGAACCCCGGACCTTGAATAACCATATGGTTAGTGGTGTTTGAATAGGAAATATATGCCAAAGTGATAATTGTTTCTAAATTCATATCAACATAGTCGGGGGTTTCTAGTGTTTTTGTTGTTGTTGCTCCAAGTCCTATTTTAACATTATCAAACCACCCCTCGCATTTTACATATTCGCAATCTTCAATAGGCTGTATGTAAGCATTCGTATATTCTTGATACGACTTTGCCCAACAATAAGTTTTTGGTGTATAACCTGTAAAATCGGTATCGTTTTCAATGGCAAAACGCTTGTTTGAAAAACTTGTGTTCCAGGTAAAAAACACCGATGCTGTATCGGTAATTAGGCTATAGTTAGGGTTTGTTTGGTTTGCAGCATCATCATACATATCAACATCAAACCAGCCGTTGTTTTTTTCGGCATAAAAAAGCAGATACTCTATTACACCATTGTTTTCTCCCTGAATGTGACATGGTATTTCGGCACCTTTGTAAAATAGCTGAACGTTTTGCGGGTTAAAATTACTAATGGGAATACCTGCCGCCTGCAATTGTGCATTTGTAACTTTGTAAACGCCTGTTTTTGGTATACTAAAGCAATAGTATGATTGATTTAGGTTTATCCATTCATTACCAAATTGTTGAGGAAATACATTTACTGCAACAGACAGTAAAATAAATATGGTATATATAAGGTGTTTTTTCATTTGTTTATGTTTTTTAACAGAAGAGAACGCTGAGAAATATTTTTAATAATCATTGTTTGGTTATTAATATATTTTTCGCAAAGTGTTGTTAGCCCTACAAGGGTTTAAAATTCTTGTAGGGCTATAATACCATGCCTCATTTAGTTTTGTTTACCAATTTTATTTGTTGTCTGCAATTTATCAATTGAATATGTAAGGCTAAAAACATGCGAATATCCGGCAGCCGAAACATTTCCAATGTCAGTTAATGCATAATCAATAGTTAACCTTTTGTATTTAATACCCAAGCCCATATTTGGCTGAACGGTTGTAAACTTATTGCCCTGTATTGAGTATTCGTTTTGTATATTTCCTACACCTGCCCTAAAAAACACCATGCTGTTGTAGTTAAATTCTACACCCATATGTGGGTCAACACTTATTGGGTTGCCTTTTATAAGTACGTTTCGTTTGCCGTCGGTGGTAATATCCATATTTATTTCAGTTAACACCCCAAATTTTTCGGCAAAAGTAAAATTATAGACAGCACCTATAATAAATTTTGGCAGTGTAATTTCTGTCGAGTTTTCGGGTATTTCGTTACCTGTCATTTTAAATACCTCAATTAAATCGTCGGTATAAAATGTCCATGAGTTAAAGGTTGTTGTAATATCGCGACCCATAATACCAAACTGCCAGTTATTATAAATATAGCGTGCTGCAAGGTCAATTCCAAAACCCCAAGCACTGGCAAAATCGCCACCAATGCGGCGTATAACCTTAGCATTGCCACCAATGCTTAAACCCTCAATTTTCATTTTTCGTGCATATGAAAATGTTATGGCATAATCGGCTACCGAAAACGACTTTATGCGATCGAACCTAATATTGCCGTCGTTATCAATAAGTTCAAGCGTATTTGGTATGTTATCGACACCAAAACGGATAAACGAGACGCCAAAAGATGATATATCGTCAATTTTAAAGGCTATTGCGCCAAAATCGTACTGTGCAAGTCCTGCAAAATACTCAGAGTGCATCAATCCCAAATTCAGATTATGCTTTAATGATACCAATGCGGCAGGATTCCAATAAACCGAATTTACACCCGAAACTGAAGCAACGGTAGTGTTTGCCATACCAAATGAGCGCGCACCAACACCAATAGACAAAAACTCGTTGGAGTATTTGGGTGCTACCTGAGCTTTTATTTGTAAGTATAAAAACAGGAAAACAATTATTATAAAGATTTGATGTGGCTTTTTCACATTGCGCATTTTAAAAGGTAAAGGTATAAAATGAAGCCCAATTAATTTACTGTTTTTTTATTGACTATCTATTATTTTCGATAAACACCATATGAAGTTGTATTTTAGCAGCAATATTTAGCATCATTATGTATAATTTTGCAATAAACTAACTTTATTTTAATAATGAAAAAGGAAAATATATTTCGTTTTGTGCCCAATACCATTACATCGCTTAATGTGCTATCGGGCAGTTTGTCGGTTGTGTTTGCTTTTGATGGAAACCTTGTTGTAGCCGGATTGTTTATATTGCTTGCTGCTGTTTTCGATTTTTTTGACGGTATGAGCGCAAGGCTGCTAAACGCATATTCAGATATGGGAAAAGAGCTTGACTCTTTGGCCGATATGATTAGTTTTGGTTTGGCACCTGCCGTAATTGTACATGTTTTGGTTCGTGGGCAGTTGCCACAGGTGCAAGTATTACCTGAGGCATCGTTTTTACATTTGGTACTGATGTTTTTTCCTTTTATAATTACAATTTTTTCGGCATTGCGCTTGGCTAAATTCAATATTGATACCCGTCAAACCGAATCATTTATTGGGTTGCCAACTCCTGCCAATGCAATACTTTGGGCATCGCTGCCATTTATTTTGTATTTTTACCCCAACTCATTTTTTGCCGGCGTTATAACAAATATCCCATTTTTACTTATTATGGCATTGGTTATGGGTTTGCTTTTGGTTGTTGAATTGCCAATGTTTTCGTTAAAGTTTAAAAACCTAAAATTTACTAAAAACAAAACAAGGTTTTTCTTTTTGGCAGGATGTATTATACTGCTAATTGCTTTTAAATTGGCCGGAATACCTTTAATAATAATATGGTATATTTTAATGAGTGTTGGCGAGGGGCTTGCCTGTAAAAAACAGAAGTTTAATTGAAAATAATTTATGCAAATTGCTAGTGTGCAATATTGGGATATCTCTCTATGATGAAACCATAAACTCTATTCCATATTTTAATCAGCACTTTTGAATCTTCATATAAAATATTTAGCCCATCAATTACTTCATCTACAACAAAAGGATATTCATGAGTAATAATATTCCTTGTTTCCCTTAATACCATCCACTCATTGTGATCTTCAATTATTTATAGTTTCTCAAGTAATAACAATAAATGGTTTTGATGTAATATCTTCTCCCAAATTTATAAGTAAAGTCGGAAATAGTTTATTGCCCATACTATCTTGAAATTTGGAAAATCTGAATATAAACTGGTCAAGTAAAGAAAACTCTTTGTTGTCAAATTTTCCCATTAGATTTTAGGCATAATTCATTCTTTCTAAATGAAGTAAGCAAATATTTAAAGATTGTTTCAGTTTATGTGTATTCTCCATAATAATTATGATAAAAAACTAGATGGATCAACTTGCAATATCTGAGCACTTGAAATAACCTCATTATAAAAATCTGTTTTTAGCTTAAGTTTCTCATTATCAAAAATCACATCAATTTTCTGAAAGCCAATTTTCATTTTTAATTCAGTTAAAAACCTTGATTTCTGTCGTAGGTTCATCTTTTGTTTTTCATCCTTTTTTATTAATATATCTATATCGCCTCCTTTTTTCTTGTTGTCAAGTCTCGATCCAAATAGAAATACTTTAGTATTACTGCCAAAATATATTTTTGCCAATTGATTAATTGTTTCTATTTGGTAACTTTTTATTCTCATATAACAAAAATACAATTAAAACTACTTTAAATACAACTTTTAAAGCTGAAAAGGAAATTCCTTTTATCTTTACACCACTATACTTTTGCATTTTTTGAGTTTGAACAATATAATTACCATAAACGACTTTTTTATTGTGCCATTAACTTTAATGGTTGCATATTTTATTGCTAACCGCATAAAAAACAGGCATATAAAAGAACAGCCCTATTATAAGTATTTTAAGATAGGTATGTTTGTTAAAATTATTGCCGGACTGATTTTTGCTAGTATATATCTGTTTTATTATGGCGGAGGCGATACAGTTTATTATTTTTTGGGAAGTGAAAGTATTGTGAAAATGCTTGGTAAAGATTTTCCTACCTTTTTTAAATTGCTAACTGGTAATAATAGCGCCGAGGTTTTTTCAATGTTTGACCGCACAACAGGATGGCCATTATACTTTCGTGATCCAAACTCATTTGCAGTATGCCGTTTTAATGTACCATTTTATTTAATGGGTTTTGGCAGCTATTTGGGCAATACTGTTATTATGAATCTTATTCTTTATATGGGCATTTGGCGTTTTTATAAAATGCTGGTACGTATATATCCCAATAACGAAAAATGGTTGGCAATTGCTGTTTTTTTTATACCGAGTATTGTGTTTTGGAGCAGCGGTATTTTAAAAGACGGATGGACTTTGGTAGCTATTCTATTTATGTTTACTAATTTGTATTATATTTTTATTGTTAAAGAAAAGGTTTGGAAAAATATTTTTTGGCTTTTGCTTTGGTCATATATTGTTTTCTCAATAAGGCCATATATTTTTTATGTAACTATTGGTTCGGGCTTAATATGGGTAGGATTTTCATATGTAAAAGCCATAAAAAGCACATTTTTGCGAACTATTGCTATGCCATTTATTATAATGGTTACATGGGGCATTGGGGTTGCTATTTTAGCTCAAACAAGTACTTTGGCAAGTAGCCGGTATTCAAGTATTAATGCTATGCTTGAAACAGCTCAAATAATTCAGGATGACCTTAGAAAAGAGTACTACGGTGGCAACAGGTTTGATATTGGGGCGTTTGAACCAACTGTCAAGGGTGTTATGTCAAAATTTCCGGTGGCGGTAACTGCTGGGCTGTTTAGGCCGTTTTTGTGGGAATCAAACAATGTTTTAATGTTAATATCGGGGATTGAAAGCCTTGCATTAATGCTGTTAATATTTTATCTGTTAATTAAAACCAAGATTATAGGCTTTTTTAGGGCTGTTTTTTCAGATTCGTTAATGGTTTCGTTATTTATTTTTGCAATTACCTTTGCTTTTTTTGTGGGATTGACTACCGCAAATTTTGGAGCATTGGTTAGGTACAGGATACCAGGATTATTATTGCTTTTTATACTACTGTTGTTAAATATTGGTATAAGAAAGCAAAAATTAAAATAATCTGATTACTTCAACAATATTTAAATTAACAAACTTAATCAACACTTTTGTGTACGACATTTACAAGATGAGTTAATACGTTACTTCCTAATTGTTTTAAAATTCTGAATAAGCATCAATCATAGGTTCATCACGCCACCCATTAGCACCAAATAAAAGGTTTAAACCAAACATCATATTAAAATTGTCAACCCTTGAGGGGATAAATGGAACTTCAGTAGGTTCATTTCCATCATTGTTCTCAATTTTTACATTTTTATAATATGAATAGGGCAGGTAGTCCATGGCAATATAAAACTGTAAAGGACCACCCCGCAAGGCCAACCCAAAGCCTATGGTGTTAGCTCCATTTATTGCCACTGTATAGTTAATAGTAGTTGTTAATACATGGTATAAGTTAAGGTTTGCCGACACATTAAACTCTTGCCTAAAATTATTTTTTACAAATATAGTACGTGACAAAGCTCCTATGCTAAAGTAATGGTTTACATTATATTTTGCTCCAAGGTACAGTTTGGGGCCTAACCCTGTGGAAAAACCTTTACTGCCATGAGTTAAGTTTACAGCCTGTTTTACAGTATCAATTAAATCATCTACGGCTTTTCCCATACTGTCAATATTTGTTTTATCAATATTTAGCCCTGTAAAAGAGTATTTGCCATTAACGCTAAAAGAGTTCAAATCGCCATTCCAATTAATAAATCCCAAATCGTTTATCGCCCCAGAGAATGTCCATTCGGCATTATGTTCGTACACAGCTCCCAAATCAATAGCAAAGCCAGGGTTTGAGAAATTTAGTACACCTTTATCTATAAGGGTTTTCATATCTGTTTCAGGCGTAACAATTGAATCGGGAATTCCGTTTTCATCGGTATAAACCTCAATAGGTCCCGACATATAAACAGTACCATCCATATCTAAATCCCATTGCTTAAGACTGGTTTTAAGGTTAAATTTGTTAAAATCGGTTTTTACTGCTGCCAGCCCCTGAAGCACTTTTGCGTGAATACCTACCCTAAGCTTGCTCATAAAGTTATATGAATACCCAAAAGAAAGCTCGCGATAGTATTGTGCATTTACAGAAAATGTGCTAAAATCAAAATCTGAACCGGCAGGAATTCCTTTGTCTAGAATTAAAAAAAAGTCTTTTGGTATTCCTACTGACTCGGTAAATTTCTCAGTCCATGTAAAGGTAAAATACCCTTTTTTGCCACTAAAACCTATTACAATTGGAGCCACTGTTTCGTAAGCACTAAAATTGGCAGTTTTGCCAATACGTTTGTATAATTTAGCATAATCAAACTCTGCATGTGTGAGGGTTACGTATTTACCATTGCTTTCTTGAATCATATCGGATCCAAATAAATCGGTGTTTACACCCATATAAACAGAGTTTATACCAGGAATACCAAAAAATGATTTAGCCCTTGGAACCATAGCCGGATTTATAGTTATGGTTTGTGGTACATTCTCTAAATAATAAAGTGAAAGAGGGTTTTGTGCCTTTATGGTTATTCCCAAAAACATAAGTACAATAAAAATTAACGAATTAGTATATATTTTTTTCATATTGCTTTTCAATTAATTTTAATATTACAACTCTCCACTTATTACTTCAAATGCCATGCTTATATCTATAATATAATCAGCATATAGTTTAACAAATGTAGGGGTTTCAGGGTTTTGCTCTGTTCCGCCCGATTTTACCCTTGATTTTATAAATATTTGTGTTACATGTTTATCATACAGCTTTTTTGCCATATCATGGTCAATAATTATATCAACTATATTTAGCACAGGCTCTTCTGCTTTACCATTTGCATCAATAACTGGCGATTTCCAAATTAACTGTTCACCTGAAAATAATGAATCTATTGCCACCCCTTGCGCATCAACCATATAAGCTTGTGCATAAATACTAAAAGGAAATCCGTTGATAAAATCAAAAAACATGTTTATTTCTTTAAGCATATCAATGGTAGTACTATCATTAATAATTTTTCTGATATCAAAATCTATGGTATCGGTTCTTTTATAATTATCGGTTAAAAACCAAAAAGGTATGTCAATTCCCAAGTTGGCATTTAGCGTACTCTGCCCATCATTTATCATAAAATTTTGTTCGCCAGTATCTTCATCAGGGTTTATCCAACCATTAATTTCGTAGTAAAATTTATCGGGTGCAATATTAATGGCATCTGCTAAATCCATGGTAACAGAGTCAATTTCCGGTATTACAGGTTCTCCATATGTAGCAGCATCTACTTTAACCTCTGTTATGTTTATAACTATATTGTCGCCCGATTCGGTATTTTCAAATACCATACTGTCTATTGATGCTAAAAAGGGAACACCAAAATAGTTCTCAATCCCCAATATAAGATTAACATCTTTAAACTGTATCATATCGGTAAAATCAAAATCTTTGAAAAAATCAAAATCCATAGTATCTTTTTTCTCAATAACATTCATTCTACCAAAATAGCCCCTAACAACAGCAGGTTCAAAATTTAGCATTTTAATTGATACCGACAATTCTGTTTCAGTTGGTGTTCCATCGGGCACAGCATCAACAGTTGTTATAACCTTAAAGGAGCTTATATCAGCATCGTTCTGAAAAAACCTGAGCATACCACCCTCAAGATCTTCACTATTGGTGTATGTGCCGCCAAGGGTGTTGGTAAATTTTAAAGTGTTTCCATTTTCTGTGGTAATTTCAGGAAAAGTTAAAGTAAAAGAACCTGTGAAATTAGGTGGTGAAATAACCTCAACCTGCATTTGTGCATTTTTTATGGTAAGACTGTCAAACCGTTGCCCTTCAATCAATGCGGCCGGAACTGTGTCTATAAATTCAAAAGTTGCTTTTGTTGAATTAATATCATACAATTTATCCATAGTAAGTTCATCAAATTCAATTATATTTTCATAAACAACTGAAAACGATGTATCAATACGGGCATGTATCAGTCCGTTGGCATCAACATAAATAAATTGGTTTGAATCCATTTTATCAATTAAATCAATGGCTTCTAAATATGCATTAAAAACAGGACCTGCAATATTAAGAGACCTTGTTATGTGTGTTGGGTCTTTAAGGATTATTTCATCTTTTATGCAGTTTGATAAAAGTAATAATGCACTCAAAAATATTAGTATGTTAGTTATTTTTTTCATCTTTTCATCTTTTTATTTTTTATCCACTAATTACACTAATTAACACAAATTAAAATCAACTTTAGTTGATTTTGAATATTTTTTCGTGCAAACTTGCCAGCCGGTCAGGCGGGTTTGTATAATCCGTGGGCGTTTTCTTTTTTATATTTCATCCGTTTACAATTTTATATTTTACTTGTCTGCCAATACAAGCAGGCTGTTTAGCATACATTTGCAATAATACTCTTTAATAAACTAAGATATGCTTTGTTTCTATCTGCACATCTAATTTTATCAGTCAATAATTTTCATTTCTACCCTACGGTTTTTTGCTCTACCCTCTTTAGTATCGTTTGGTGCAATAGGCTGGTCAAATCCATAGCCAATATAATCAACTTTGTCTGACCTAACACCACGTGATACAAGGTAGTTTTTAACAGTTAACGCACGCGCTTTTGAAATACGCTTGTTTACCGATGCCGATCCGATATTATCAGTATGCCCCGAAATTTCTACTCTAACATCAGAATTTTTCAAAAGCAGGTTGGCCAGTTTATCCAGCTCGGTAAACGACCCGGGTTTTAATGTTGCTTTGCCACTGTTAAACAAAATATTGTTAATTACAAGCTTAACGCCTGTTTTCATTTTCTTTAAATTAAAGTTTTTTGCAGTAAAAGTCTGTCCTTTCGGAAACTGATAAACCTCATTCATAAAAAAGTATCCGTTGGCCTCAACCTCAATCATAAAAGGACCTTGCTCTTCAATAATGGCAGTAAATTTACCGTAAACACTATCAGATACTATTATAGTAAAAGGTTCCTCTTCGCCGGGATGAAAAAAGCTAAGTGCTGCATGAACAGGTTTTATACCTTCATCATCGGTAATTCTCCCTGTTAAAGTATATTCAAGTTTACTTCGTTTTAATTCAATATTTTTTGATATAACACTATTTACCTCATTTACGGCGCTAAGTGGTTCATCAATACTAAAGTAATCATTGGCATCAATTTGAATAACCATATTGTATTTATCGTCGAATGTAATGGTATATTTCCCTGTTGAGTCAACAGATACCGAACGCCCGATAACAGAGTCTTGGTTTGCTGCCAATTTAAATGTAAGGCTTGCCATTAAAGGTGTGCCCTTGTCAACATCGGTAACCCTGCCAACTAAGGTAAATGGATGCCTTAATGCTTCTATTGTAAAATCTTGAACTACTGTAGAGTATTTTTTATCGGGGCAATTAATCTTTTCTGATAGCGATTTATAACCTTTATAATCAACTTGTATAAAGTAGTCGCCTATATCGTCAAAATTAAGTATATAAATTCCGGCAATTGAATCAACTGTAGTTGATTTAAGTAGCTTTTGGGTTTTATTATCATACACATTAACCGATGCCGATAGTGTTTTTCCTGTTTCAATATCGCTTACAGCTCCAATTAACTTAAATGGAATTCGCGGATCCATTTGAATTTTATAAATATCGAGACCACCGTAACTATCGTCTCTTATAGTTGAATATAGTGCAACCATTGTGTCTTTTGTTGGGCGGTAAAAAACCTCATTGGCAGTTGTATTAATGGGGTATCCCATATTAATAGGTTCATCCCAAATGCCGTCAGCTTTTCGCACTGTTTTATATACATCAAAACCTCCCATGCCTTTTCTCCCTTTTGATGAAAAATACATAGTGTTTCCATCGGGGGTAATATAAACCCCTTCCTCGTCAAATGGGGTGTTTATAATATTACCAAGGTTTATAGGTTTATTGTATTTATGTTTACTTTTTTTAGTTGACATCCAAATATCTTTGTCTCCATATCCGCCCCTACGGTCAGTAATAAAATAAGCTGTTCCATTATTATCAAATGATATAGTTGTCTCTTTATAAGCTATATGGTTAACCCCACCTTTTAAGGGTTTTATTTTTCTCCATTTGCCGTCTTCATAAATAGCTGTAAAAAGCCTTCCATTATGCATTTCACCTTTATAAAAATATATGCGATCTTCTTTTTGGCTAAAACCGGCAATGCTAGTATTTACAAAAAAGTCAAGTTTAGGAATTCCGTCAGCCCATTCAGCAGGATCATCAATGGCGTTATTGTTTGCCATTAAAATACGCTCTTTAAATTTATATCGTGACACCCTTTTTTTAGGCTGTTTTGCAGGTCGTTTTGAGCTAAAATACAGTATTGATTCGTCGTAAGACAAAATAGCACCGTAATCATCGTAATAGGTATTAACAATTGGGCCAAGGTTAATTATAAATGCCGAAACAGAGTCTTGAATAATCTCTTTTCCAACCTCACATTCTGATATTAATTGATCATGTAATTTGAGGGCATCATTCTGTTTCCACTTTTCAAGCGAATTAAGGTAATTATCATAAGCCTCTTTTGCTTTATCAAACTTTAAATTGTATTGATATGCCCTGCCTAAAGCAATATAGTAAAGGTTTGATGTCTCGGGCGAACTATTTAAAAAATATTTTAAGGCTGCTTTTTTGTCGGCTGTCCATATATAACAAATTCCAATTTTAAAATTTAAAGCATGTGAACTACTGTTATATTGATATAATTTAAGATAATACTTTAAAGCCTCATCGTAAGTTCCACTCCCTTTTTTATAATACTTTTCAGCAATTTTAAAATCTTTTTTTGCTGATTCAATTCCCTCTTGCGTACTGAAAAAGGTTTTTTTATCTATTTGCGGGTTTTCTTGAGTATATGCACTAAACGACATAATAAGCCCAAAAATAATTAAAGCGTATTTTTTTTTCATCTGTTTATAATTTAACTAACCACATAGGGCGCAAACCTGTCTGCCGTTAGGCAGAGAATACCGAGAAAATATTTTAATCATTACTCACAATTAATAATATTTCATTTGTATTTCCCGAAATTGATTCGAGACAAGCTATGAATTTACTTTGTTCGTTTTATTTGCCAAACTAGCCCCGCCGAAAGGCTAGTGGAACTCTCAAGTACAAAATAATTGCATCCTCTGCATGAGGGTTTTATTCTAAATTTTAAATGTTGATTTTTAGATATTCCACCTTATTGCAAGTTTACAGAAAAATATTTTAGTATAAAACCATTATTTGATATTAACACATAATTTTATGATTAAAATTAAAATTTTAAATGTTTTTTATGCACTTTTTAAAAAAAATTCTCATAAATAATGCAAACAATAAATTATTATAATGTACAAGTTAAAGGATTTTGTATTTTTGCAAATAAATTATAAACAGATGAAACGAACAAACTTATTTACTATTATACTGGTTTTGCTGATTTTTGTCGGCTGTAATCAAGGTAAAGTTAAAAGAAACCTATTGCCCGGTGTATCGGGTAATTTAAGTGAAGTTATTATTGTAATGAACAAAAACTTATGGAATGAATCTCCAGGATCTGCTTTTCAAAATTTATTGTTAGAAGATACTCCGGGACTTCCTCAAAGTGAACCCCTTTTTAATTTGGTAAATATTTCGCGCAAAGCTTTTTCAGAACTTTTTTGGATACATAGAAATATTATTTTAACCAATATTTCGAACACCATAGAAAAACCGGGCATTAAAGTTGAGTATGATAAATGGGCAAAACCCCAAATGGTAATTACCATAGTTGCTCCAAACCGTGTTAGTTTTATGAAGTTATTTGACAAAAATGCCCAAAAAATACTGGCCTTGCTTTTAAAAGCAGAGAAGGACCGTTTAACCGATAATTATATCGCCTATTCGGAAAAGAGTGTTATAAAAAAGCTTGAAAAAAAAGCCGGTGTGCATTTAACTATACCTAAAGGTTATACCTTTGATTTAGACACTAATAATTTTATTTGGATATCGCATGAAACTCCTGAAATTAGTCAGGGTATATTTGTTTATTATTACAATTATACTGATACCAATGCTTTTACAGCAAACTCGCTCATTAATAAGCGTAATAAAATTTTAAAAATGTATGTGGCAGGTGCAAATGATGGGACATATATGACTACAGAATTGCAGGTTTTTCCCAATTACCGGTCGTATAAACTAAATGGTAATTATACCGCCGAATTGCGAGGCTTATGGAAAGTTGAAGGCGATTTTATGGGAGGTCCGTTTGTTAGCATATCGCAATTAGACAAAAAAAATAACCGGATAGTTACCATTGAAGGATATGTTTATGCACCAAAGTATAATAAACGCAATTATATTAGGCAGTTAGAAGCTATTTTATACTCAATAGAGTTTAGTAAGCAATAATCTTATACCTCTTTTACTACTTGGTTATAGGTAAACCTTTTTTGCGGATACCAAATTCCCTCATTTAAACCTTTGCCTACGGTAATAACCATATTGATTTCTGCTCTTCTTGGCAGCTTTAAAAATTGCTTTATCCTTTTTGAGTCAAAGCCTTCAAGAGGGCAAGTGTCGTAACCATACGATTTAACTGCCAACATAAACGTTTGAGCTGCAAGGGCAATGCTTTTGTGTATAGTAACTTTTTTATTTATTGAGGTTACCTCGCGTACAATAGGTCGCTTTAATCCTATTGCTGTAACAAGCAACTTTTTAAGAAGGCTAAGTAAAAACAGAAAATCTCGCGAATAAAACAGTGGCATAACTTTTCCATAATATTTTCTGCGCCTTTCCCTGTGGCTATCTTTTTCAAAACTATTTTTATCGTTAATTAAGTCAAGGTTATGCTTTATTGATTGTTTTACCCTGTCGGGACGTACAACAAAAACAACCATTTCGCCAGCCGTTTTTGCAGTGTTTTGGTCTAAACAATAATGTGCGATTTTTTCTTTAGCACTTTTACTAGTTACCCGATAAAATTCCCACAATTGCATATTGCTGCTATTGGGCGATAATATTGCCAACTCAAGGCTTTTTTTTACAATATTGGAGTTATATTCTATAGTTGTGTCATATTTGCGCATTGACCTGCGTGAACGCACAATTTTTTCAAAATCGGTTTTTTGTTGTTCCATAAACTTTTGTAAATAAATTTTTGTTAAAAGTATAAAACATGTTTGTCTCTAATAATATTTTTGCATTAAAATTGGTTGAGTATCTTTATTTATGATTTAGTTTTTGCAAACGATTGCTCTGTTTTTTATCTGTTTAATGGTTGTTACTATACTGTATAGCTAATGGTTTAAATATTAGTAAGTATATTTTATTTTTTTATCCTACTCATGGTTTGTTTAATAAAACTAAATAATGGCTTAACCATAAAAGCAAAGTTTTTTTTATATTTTTGACAGAGAAAAAGGATAAAAACTAAACATATGAAACCCTTGCTGAGGGTAGCGATTTGTTTTATTTGTGCCTCTATAAAAAGATATAAATAAAATACTAGTAATCAATTTATTAACTAATATTTATTCTCGTGAAAAATATTAATGACTATAATTTTAAAGGAAAAAAGGCCATTGTACGTGTTGACTTTAATGTGCCCTTAAACGAAAATTTTGATATAACCGATAATACCCGTATTGTTGGAGCACTACCAACTATCAAAAAAATTATTGCCGATGGTGGCTCAGCAGTGTTAATGTCGCATTTGGGCAGACCAAAATCGGGTCCTGAAGATAAATTTTCATTAAAACATATTTTGCCCGATTTATCAAAATTATTGGGTATTGATGTTAAATTTGTTGATGATTGTATTGGCGATAAAGTAATTGAAGCAAAAAAAGCTTTACAACCAGGCGAAGTTCTTTTGTTAGAAAACCTGCGCTTTTATAAAGAAGAAAATAAAGATAAAGAGGGCATGCCTGCTTTTGCTAAAAAATTGGCCGAGGGTTGCGATGTTTATGTAAATGATGCTTTTGGTACCGCTCACCGCTCACATGCATCAACGGCAGTTATTGCTAACTTTTTACCTGAAAAAATGGCCGGTTTTTTATTAGAGAAAGAAATTAAATTTTTAGGCGATACCGTTGCTAATCCACAAAAACCATTTATAGCTATTGTTGGTGGTGCAAAGGTTTCGGGCAAACTTGAAGTGCTAAAATCGTTAATTGAAAAAGTTGATACGGTTTTAATCGGTGGAGGCATGGCTTATACTTTTTTAAAGGCGCAAGGCCATAATATAGGAAATTCGTTGGTTGAAAATGACCTAATTGATACTGCTAAACAAATTTTGGCTGATGCAAAAGCAAAAGGGGTAAAATTTTTGCTGCCAAGCGATAACCTTGCTGCCGACAAATTTGATAACAATGCCAATTTTGAGGTTGTAGGAAGCGATATTCCTAATGATACTATGGCTTTAGATATTGGTCCGGACACGATTAAAACTTATGCTGATGAAATTGCCAAAGCAAAGACTATTATTTGGAACGGACCTATGGGCTGCTTTGAAATGCCAAATTTTGCAAAAGGTACTTTTGGTATTTGTAAGGCTGTTGCCGATTCAAATTCAATATCAATTATTGGAGGTGGCGATTCGGTTGCGGCTGTTAACCAAAGCGGATTGGCCGATAAGATGAGCCATATATCAACAGGCGGTGGTGCTTCTCTTGAATTTCTTGAGGGAAAAGTACTTCCGGGTATTGCTGCTGTAAAAAAGTAACAATAAGTTGTTAGATTTTAGTCTGTTTGTTACAGACAAGTAAAAAGTAATAAGACAAAAACATATTGCATTAATAATTTGTTAAGATTTTATAATACAAAGATAATCAATAATATACATTATAATTAACGATAGCTTGCGTCTGAAAATGCCTATTTGGGCATTTCAGACACAAGTTGTTGTTGCCATTTCCATGCTGAATGCATCATATCATCAATATTATATTTGCATTCCCAACCCAATATTTGCTTTGCTTTTGAACTATCACTAAAAATAGCAGCAACATCACCTTCTCTTCTTTTGCCAATTATGTAGTTAAGTTTAGTAGCCGAAACTTTTTCAAATGATTGTATTGCATCAAGTACTGTAATGCCCGTGCCAGTTCCCAGATTAAGTATTTCAAAGTTTTTTGCACTTCTTTATCTCATTTCAGCACGAATATGTACATTTGTTACAACATTCAAATGATATTCTTGTTTCATAAAAAACAAGACGGTTTTCGAGCGTTTTTATTAACATTAATTGAGTTAAGAAATGAATATCTTACAAAGAATAAAATATAAAAATCGTCAAGAACAATTCAAGCCAGGATTGTTTTCGATTGTATTTAACCCTTATTATTTTAATCGAAGAGCAATATATAAAGGTATAAAAAAACATGCAAAGAAATTGAATGGTCATTTATTAGATTTTGGTTGTGGAACTAAACCATATGAAGACCTGTTTAATGTTGATAAATATGTAGGATTAGATATAGAAGAAAATGAAGGTCATAATTTACCATTAGATAAAATTGACGTATTTTATGATGGTGTGAGAATACCATTTTCAACAGACACGTTTAATAGTATTTATTCATCAGAGGTTTTTGAGCACATATTTAATTTGAATGAGATTTTATTGGAAATTAATAGAGTTCACAAAAAAGGAGGGTTAATGCTAATTACAATGCCTTTTGTTTGGCAGGAACATGAAATGCCTAATGATTTTGGCAGATATACTTCATCAGGTATAAAAAGCATATTAAAAGAGTGCAATTATGAAATTATTGAACACTCCGTACAGCCTAGTTTTTTTCTAACTATAGTGCAAATGTTAGCAGCATATATTTATAATGCCATACTACCAAAATATAAGGTTTTAAAATTTCTACTTATGCCAATTACCATTTTCCCAGTTAATCTTTTTGGATTGTTTTTTAGTTTTATTCTTCCTGAAAAGAAAGAATTATTTATCAATCATATAATTTTGGCCAAAAACATAAAAAAAACAAAATAGGGTTTTATTTGCTATAACCTGAATAATTCATGCGTTTAGTTTGATGTAGCTGTAAGGCATCGGAAACCGCCGATATATCTTTATATTTCAAGGGTTTCGTAACGAAACAGATGCATTAAAATAAATGCACTTGGAAACTTTTTCAAAAATTAATTTTTTTACTAAAATACCCTTTTGTTATGATAATCAATATGTTAACTGCTTTTTCAAAAAGTTTATGAATTATTCAGGATAAATTGCTTGATATACATTTTTTGCAATATCAAAAGATCTATATTTTTTAGCTACAAGTAATATCTTCTCTTTAAGTTTTTTATTATCAATTTTAAGAAGATTATCAATTTCTTTTATGTTTCTAAAATATCCTTCTTTTGAAAAGTCATTCATAATGGAACCAATCTTATAAGTTTTTATAATTTCACTATCATCAGAAATATTTTCTGTAATAACAACAGGTAATCCAAGAGCCCAATATTCTGCAGTTTTTATTGGAGTACTATATCGGCGTGATGGGCTTGGTTTTGTAGGAGTAATTCCAAAATCAGCCAATCCAATATAATTACTAATTAAACTGTGCGGTACAAACATGCTGATTATTACTTCTTTTTTTAAATTTGCTTTTGCACAGTACTTCAATATCTCTTTATTTGAATGATTTGTAAGAAGCAAGAACCTAAAATTATCACCATAATAATCATAACAACATTTTATAAAGTCAAAAACCTCATCCTCTAAATATAAACCACCAAACTTACCAGCATAAACTCCAATAATTTTATTCTGTAGTCCAAGTTCTTTTAATAATTTAGAATTCTTACGTTTAGCAATATCAAATTTATTAAAGTTCACACAAGCAGGAATATGATAAAACTGTTTAATGTTAACCTTGTAAGTTTTAATTGTATACTCTTTCATTTGATTTACACAACCTATTACTACATTAGCATATTTTGCTTGCAGTTGTTCAAATTTGTTCAATAAACGGAAAGCTATTGATTTCTTGCTCCAAATTCCACCTTCGACCATTGGTAGGGCATGTGGTTCAAAACTATCTATTATT
This sequence comes from uncultured Bacteroidales bacterium, assembly GCA_965370965.1. Lineage (GTDB taxonomy): Bacteria > Bacteroidota > Bacteroidia > Bacteroidales > SZUA-534 > GH45. The sequence continues at coordinate 14,142 of CBDUWQ010000010.1, read as the reverse complement.
AGTTTTTTCCTTGTAATTTTACTCAATACTAAGGCCAATGTCCCGGCAGGGGTACACCATGAATGAATGTGGCTTATTCCTTCTCTGAAAATAAGGAATATTAAATAATTAATAATTAAACTTGCCTTAATTAACATTTTAAGTCCAAATCTAGAATATTTAAACCTGATTAAAAATATTTTTTTGTGGGACAATTTTTCTTTTTCAGTATTCCACTCTTCTTGAGTCATACGATAAGAAAACTGTTCAAGTGTAAATAAAAATATTTTAGTGTTTGAGGGCACACTTTTTTTTATTAAATACAAATACGGTAAAGTATATGTTTGAATTAATGCATCCTTGTAACTCCAATAAGTAATTACCAATATATTTTTCATCAATAATTTTATAAGGTATTATATGTGAAGTAGTCGTTTAAGTTTTAATTTCCATTCAAATTTTATGAATTCTGATATATTACCGATTTCTTTTTTGGCTTTTCTTATATGTTTTTTAGCGTTGTCATATGATTTATCTATTATTGCATGAACTGCACAAAAATAGTAGGAATATGCTGTTAATATTTGCTTTTCATTTTCTGATAAAACTATATTCTTAATAGCCCATTCGTTAGCCAAAAGACGCTTTTTAATAATAACTGAATTGTTTGAACGCATGGAACGGTTAGGATGGTCAATAAGAACAAGAGTTGCTTGTGACTCAATAAGAATTTTATCATTAATCAAGTTGCAAAGTAAAAATAACCAATCTTCCATTATAGAGTATTTTCTATTTTCAAGATTCATTATTAAATTAGGGTTACTTTTTTTTATGCAAATCATGCTACCAAAAGGATTTCCTTTTAGAACAACTTTGATACCGTAAATTCCAGTAGGTACATTTGGATAAGTTGCTCTTTTTTTTATCCCGTTACGTTCAATATAATATTTTGTAGAAAAAAAATTTATTTTAGGATTTAGCTTTATCATCTGATATAATGTTGTTAAATGATTTGACAGCATTATATCATCTGAATCAATAAAAAATATATAATCACCTTTTGCTTTTTTTATACCATAATTACGGGCGGCACCACGCTCGGCATTTTCTTTCCAATAGTATTTTATCCGTTTATCATCAATAGATGCAATAATCTCTTTTGTGTTGTCGGTGCTACCGTCATCAACAACAATAAGCTCAAAATTGGCATATGTTTGATTAAGCACCGAGTTTATTGTTTTTGCAATAAAACCGGCACGGTTATATGTTGGTATTATTATACTGAAAAAGAGTTTACTCATTGTTTAAAATATATTTGTTTTATCAAAAAATATAAGCTTTTTAAATAGCCCTTTTTTAAAGATATCCAAAACAGTTTATTAGCTTTATCCTTATTGCCAAAAGTATATTCTTCAATTGCAAAATTATAAATATATCTTTTTATTGCTTTTGGTAAAAAAGAGGTGTTTTTAATATTCAAATTGTATTTTTTGTTTTTGGGATTATAATATATGTCCAATTCTTTCAGATAGTTTACTGTTTTATTACTGTTTAACGAATTAAAAAATTTAGAAAGTACTATTCTACAATCTAAATACAGTTCGGGTGGCGAGCCGGTTGTTTTTGATTTTTCATGCATTCGGAATTTTGCAAAGGGCTTATCAATTTTTAGCGATTTATAGTTAAAAAATAGGCGCATCCATAAATCATAGTCCATTGAGTAGTGTAATGTTTCATCGAGTAAACCAACTTTACCAAGTAATTTCCTCCTCCAAAAAACTCCGGGCTGGTGGATAGATATGCGAGATAAAAAATCTAATGGTTCAAATTCCTTTACCTTGTAATAATTTTCTTTTGTTTCAGAAAAATTAATTACATCACCGTAAATTATATCAACATCAGGGTTTTGCTTAAACATTTTGACAATAAAATCAAAGGTTTCCGGTAAATACATATCATCGCTATTTATCCATGCAATAATATCTCCGGTAGCCTTTTTAAAACCTTTGTTTAATGCATGGCTCTGCCCACGGTCTTTTTCACTTACCCAATATGTTAAGTGCTTTTCATGTTTTTTTATTACCTCAACTGTATTATCGTTACTTCCACCATCAATAATAATATACTCCAAATTAGTATAATTTTGCGAAATAACCGATAGTATAGTCTGTTCAATAAAGTCGCCTTGGTTAAACGATGGGGTTATTATTGATATTTTATTTTGCATTTACATTTTTTTTTCCCTCAGCAGCAATTTTTGTTTTACAAAATCCTATTTTATTTTTTTAAGCAAAACGGGCTCAAGTTCATTATTTGCATCTTCAAAATAAGTAAGGCTTTTATAATTATATGTAGCATGTTTGTTATAATCTAAACTATTATAATCCATATTTAAAGTTACAAAAAAATAAGAAAATAAGTAGTGAATTTTTAATAAATATATAAGTTTGGTTTTAAAAGCCACTTAGGGTTTACAAAAATTAACTTCCGGTTTTTATTAACCCTGTTAAATCATAGCTTTGCTATTTATACAGGATAAACATTTTTACAAATATAAAAAATTAAAAATACTTACCGTAACCACAGCTTCCTAAGCAAATTCGGAACAAGTTATAGTTGCGTTTTTAAACTTTATATATGCACAAAATCTTATTCCTAAATTCTCGGATTTATTTATTAGCAAACCTTTAGCCTGAATAATTCATATACTCTAATAAATTACAAGTTTTTAAGCCACTTTTTTAGTGGAGCTGTTATTTTTTTTAGATTCTCTTGGGTCAAGACAAATATAATCTTGACGGTATTTTACTTTGTTTTTCACAACACTATAAATAGTTCTAAGCATTTTATTTGACACATTATTCATTATTAAATAGTGAGGTTTTCCCTCTAATTGTTTCTTTTGATAGTATAGTCTATATTCTTTATTATGCTTAACCGCAGATTTTGCCCCCATATACAATAAGGATTTAAGTTTTTTATCTGCAAATGGACTGGTTTTGCGCTTTCCAACCATTTTGCGTTTAGTTTGATGTAGCTGTAAAGCCTTTCCCGACAATCTTCGTCGGAATCCGAAGATATATCTTTATATTTCAATGATTTTGCAACAGCCTGTTCCGAACTTGATTCGGAAAAACAGTACCTGTTCCGCAATAGCGGAATGCATTAAAATAAATTTATGAATTAATCAGGTTAGCGGATAAATTCAAATATTATAGGCAAATAACTAACCATCGGATAGATTATGGATACCTCGTATGTTACCCTGAGCAAATTGCTCCGGTATTTTTATTCAAGCCAATAATAGCTTTTGGATTTCGTTTACCGGCCGATGCACCAACCTGAAATATACTATGCAAGGCATTTAGTTTTTTTTATATTTTTACCCATTGATTAATTATATAGCAAATAATTTTTTGTGATTATAATTAAATACGTATATTCGTATCGCTTTTAGCGTTGCACTTTTAGCGTTGCACTTTAAGTGATACCTTTTGGTATTGTATTTTTTATACCATATAAACACAAAAATGATGAACCCGTTTCCAATAATAGACTATGTTAAACCTGAATTATTTTGCAACAGAAATGCCGAAACAAAAAAAATGGTATCGGCATACCAAAACGGCAGGAACATAACGCTAACATCAATTAGGAGGTTAGGAAAAACAGGTTTAATAAAGCATCTGTTTTTTAATATTGAACAAAACAAGGGCAATAATTATAGGTTGCTGTATATTGATATATTGAAAACTGAAAATTTACAGGATTTTATTCAAGTTTTTAGCAACAAGCTATTAAAAGACGAAAGAAACAATGCAAACTGGATAAAAAAACTGTCAAAACTAATATCGGGGATAAAGGCAAAAATAAGCATCGACAATATTACGGGGCAACCCAATTTTGAATTTGACTATTCAAAACCCGAAGAAGCCGAGCACTCTTTGGATAGCATTTTTGAATATCTTGCAAATCAAAAAGATAAGTACATTATTGCTATTGACGAGTTTCAGCAGATAACAAATTACCCCGAAAAAAACATTGAGGCAATTTTGCGCACCAATATCCAGCATCAACATAAAGACAGGTACATATTTTCGGGCAGCAGCAAACATATTTTGATAAGCATGTTTAACGATTATGGTCGTCCGTTTTATCAAAGCTCTGAAATGTTAAACCTTGAGCGGATAGATATTGATACTTATGCCAAATTTATATTTGGTAAATTTACCGATGCCGGCAAACTGATAGAACGCAGTTTAATAAAGGAGTATTTGGAGTATTTAGATATACATACATTTTACGTTCAATATTTTTTCAACAAACTGTTTGATTATAACACAGCAACCATTACAAAAGAGCATACTGCTGTTGTTTTAAACAACATTTTAAAAGAGAATGAATTTGTATATTTAAACTATCGCAATATTTTAACAATGCTGCAATTTAGGCTTTTAGAAGCAATTGCAAAAGAGGACAGTATTGAAAACCCAAATGCCAAGGCTTTTTTAGGGAGATATAATTTTTCGCAAAGTTCGGTAAATAAATCGTTAAAATCGTTGTTAGATAAAGAGATGGTTTACCGCGAAAACAATGCGTTTAAGGTTTATGACATATTTTTTTCGAAATGGCTGCAGAGGTTGTAAAAAATAACGAAACATTATTAGCCTGAATAATTCATGCATTTAGTTTGATGTAGCTGTAACGCCTGTCGCGCAATAGCGGAATGCATTAAAATAAATGCACTCGGAAATTTTCGCAAAAAAACTCTCAAACTATTGACATGTAGTAATATGTAAATTTTTTATTTGTTTTTATGCATAATACAGGTTAGTCTGATAATCAAATGTATAATTCTCTTTTGAGAAAATTTATGAATTAATCAGGTTAGAGAGAGATGTCCTTAGTAATATCTATTTGCAAATAGATAGGTTATAACTGAAAATATTGTTCACTTGTATGCTATTTCAAATTTAGTATTGCATTAAATTTTTGAAAGTAAACAGTAACAAAATAATTGCTTAAACATTTTTTGTACCTTTGTATTACACATGCAGTATGGTAAATATTCAATTATTCAGAAAAACAAAACCACCATGAAAAAATATTTAATAACATTGCTACTATTGACTTCATTAATGGGTTATTCACAAAAAGGTCATATTGGGCTAAGTATGGGACCTGCTTTTCCGTTAAACGATTTTTCAAATATTGACAGTTACACCTCAAATGGTTATGCAACAACGGGGTTTAACCTTTCGTTTGAGGGTAATTACATACCAACATGGTATTTTGGTATAGGAGGAGCTCTAACGTTTGCCACCAACTACCCTAACCAAGACTCAATGCTTGTGGGGTTAATTGAAGTGTTGCGTGAAATGGATGTGCCACCAATACCGGAAGATATTGATGCTGTATTTACCATTGGCAATTGGAGCTATATAAACATATTGGTGGGACCAACTTTAGCCCTTCCGGTCGGTAAACTGCAATTTAACCTTAAAGCACTTCTTGGGTTAAGCATGGTAATGCCACCAAATCAAACATTAAATCTGTTATATAACGATAATCATATTTATACCTATTCTGATGTACAGACAGTAAGTTTTTGTTATAATTTAGGAGCCGATATAATACTTAAACTTAATGGTAATTATAGTATTAAGTTTGGCACTGAATATTTTCATACCAGTACTGAGTACGATGTAGAATTTAGCTATAATGACAGTTCACTACCCATAATAAAAAGGAGTATTGATATTGATGCAATCCATTCTACTGTTGGTTTGGCCTACCTTTTTTAATAAAGTAATAATTTTTATATAAAACATATTTGGTATAATTGTGTTTAAATAATAAAATGGAAGAAAAATGGAAGAAAGCGGCAAAGAGTTTTTAATACAGTTGGATGAACTTATTAAACTATTTGAAAAATTAAGGGAAAAAGCTACGCGTGAAAAGGTTATTTTAAAAGATGACCCAATGTATAAAAATTTTGATATGCTTGCCGGCAATTATAAAATGATAAAAGATAATATACCCCCTGAGCTTATTGAAGAGATGGGTGCCCCAATTAAAAGTATGATTGCTGAAATGGTAAACCAACTTAAAAAAGAGTTAGGGGTTGAGGATACTCTTAATAAACCTGACAATTCATTAATAAATGAACTTGATGCCATTGATACTCTCCTTGAAAACAAAAACCTATCGGAAAAGGATATAAATAACTTGCTTGATAAAAGGGCAAAGTATAAAGAAAATAATTAGTGTAATTTACAGATAAAATTTTGTTCTAACCTATTTTTGATTTTGATACTGACCAACCCAAACAGGGTCGTTAACCTTTTGCAAAAGCAGCCATATATTATCGCCAAAAGTATAATCGGTCATTTTGTTAATGCCAAATTTACTTAGCATTGAATATTGCCTTTTTGATGGCACTCCCAATTCGGTACCCCAACCCAGCTCTTTGCCATAAGGGTATATATCGTGTTTTAGTTTCCAAAGCTCGCCAAGTATTTTGCTATCTATATCATACTCTTCAAAAAAGTTTATTTTATCGGGGTTTGCCCTCGATTTTTCGGCACCCGAAACCTGCCTCATAAAGGCACTTTTTGTTAAAAAAATTACCTCATGCGTGCTATCGGGGTTTTCGCGCATTATGCCAAACGAAACGTCGGTATTCATGTTTGATATTAAACAAATACCAAAACTATACCGCGAATGTCTGATTTTCTGTACATAGTCTTTTTTTGGTATTATTATCTGCCCAAAGGAAGATGCTCCTATTATTATAATAAAACTTAGTGTTAATAGCTTTTTCATGTGTTTAAAAATTGATGTTATTATCTAACAATGCAGTTAGAAAGATGTGCAAATAATATTATCTATGAATTGCACAAATGATAAAATGTTATTAAAAACTGTATTGATAAGTATCAAAAGTAACTATATCTTTGCAATCAAAAATAACATCTTGCCAAAATAAATATAAAAACATAATAATATGACTTTTAAAGAACAAATATTACAAGGAATACCTTCGGAATTACCTGAAAAAAGGGTTTATCCTGAAGGAATAAACAGAGCCCCAAAAAGAAAAGACATTTTATCGGCTGATGAAAAGCGGTTGGCCATTAGTAATGCACTGCGATATTTTCTAAAAAAATGGCATAAAACTTTATCGGTGGAGTTTGCACAGGAATTGCAGGATTATGGCCGTATTTATATGTATAGGTTTAAGCCTGCATATAAAATGTATGCACGCCCAATATTCGAATATCCTGCAAAATGTCAGCAGGCTGCCGGTATTATGGTAATGATGCAAAATAACTTAAACCCTGCTGTGGCACAGCATCCCGAGGAGCTTATTACATATGGCGGAAATGGGGCTGTATTTCAAAATTGGGCACAGTACATTTTAACAATGCAGTATTTGGCAACCATGACTGATGAGCAAACACTAAATATGTATTCAGGCCATCCAATGGGCTTGTTCCCCTCATCAAAAGAGTCGCCACGTGTTATTGTTACCAATGGTTTAATGGTGCCAAATTATTCAAGCCCCGATGATTGGGAAAAATACAATGCACTTGGTGTTACGCAATATGGACAGATGACAGCTGGCTCGTTTATGTATATTGGTCCTCAAGGAATTGTGCATGGTACCACAATTACTTTAATGAACGCTTTCCGGAAAATTCTAAAAAAAGGAGAAACTCCTTCAGGAAAAATATTCTTAACCTCTGGTTTAGGTGGTATGAGCGGGGCTCAGCCAAAAGCAGGAAATATTGCAGGTTGTATTTCGGTAGCTGCCGAGATAAATAAAAGTGCAGCCACAAAAAGGCACGAACAAGGTTGGGTTGATATACTTATTGACAATATGGATGAACTTATTGCAAGAGTAAAACAAGCCCAAAAAGATAGTGAAGTGGTTAGTATTGCATATATTGGCAATATTGTTGACGTTTGGGAACGTTTTGATAAGGAAGATATATTTATTCATCTTGGATCCGATCAAACTTCATTGCATATTCCTTGGACAGGTGGTTATTACCCTGTTGATATCTCGTACCAAGAGTCGAACAGGTTAATACGCGAAGATCCCGATTTGTTTAAAACAAAAGTTCAGGCAACGTTGCGCAGGCATGCATCTTCAATAAATAAACATACAGCAAAAGGGACATACTTTTTTGATTACGGAAACGCATTTTTATTAGAAGCCTCAAGAGCCGGTGCCGATGTTATGGCTGAAAATAATATTGATTTTAGGTATCCGTCATATGTTCAGGATATTTTGGGTCCAATGTGTTTCGATTATGGTTTTGGTCCGTTCCGTTGGGTTTGCACATCGGGTAAACCCAAAGATTTAGACCAAACAGATCGGATTGCAATGGAAGTTTTGCAAGAGGTTATGGAGAATTCGCCTGAGGAGATTCAATTGCAGATGCAGGATAATATTACATGGATAAAAGATGCAAAAAAGAATAAACTGGTAGTTGGCTCGCAGGCACGTATTTTATATGCCGATGCCGAGGGGCGCACAAAAATAGCAAAAGCTTTTAACGATGCAATAGCAGCAGGCAAAATCGGACCTGTTGTACTTGGCAGAGACCATCACGATGTGAGCGGGACAGACTCTCCATACAGAGAGACATCAAATATTTATGACGGTAGCAAATTTACTGCCGACATGGCCATTCAAAATGTAATTGGCGATAGCTTTAGAGGTGCAACATGGGTATCAATACACAATGGCGGTGGCGTTGGCTGGGGCGAAGTTATGAATGGTGGTTTTGGAATGCTGCTTGATGGCACCCAAGAGGCAGAAGCACGACTTAAAAAAATGCTGTTTTTTGATGTAAACAACGGTATTGCACGAAGAAGCTGGGCAAGAAACGAAGGCTCGCTGTTTGCCATAAAAAGAGAGATGGAGCGTACACCAAACTTAAAGGTTACTGTTGCGAATTTGGTTGATGATGAGCTATTGAAAAATTTATTTTGATATAATGGCAATTTAACGAAAGAACATTGGATTGTTTTTTTAAAATGTTATAGGCTAACAAAATCTTAAATCAAAAATAGCACATCATTAATCTCAAATATTTTAGATGTTCTATTTTTGATTGTAGAAGTTACTACTTAGTGCCTGCCCAAAAAGTTGGGAGTTTGAACTAGAAAGTTTGAATTTAAGCAATAATGCAGAAGTCGGACTTTATAGACAGACTCTACTTTGGTTCAAGTGTGATAAGTGGTATTAACATCTCCTCTAATGAGATGCCTCCATGTTGAAAAGTATTTTTATAATAGTTTACGTAATAGTTATAATTGTTAGGATAGGCTAAAAAATCGGTGCCATGGGCAAAAATATATGATGAACTGACATTTAGTTTTGGCAGGTAAATTGAATGTGGGTCAGTAACCTCAAAAACACTTTTTGCATTATAACTTAACGATTTACCTTGTTTATAGCGCAAATTTGTACTTGTATTTTTGTCGCCTGTTACTTTAACAGGATTATTAACCCTAATGGTACCGTGGTCGGTAGTTATTACCACTTTAACTTTTTTTGTTGCCAAAAATTTCAACAGTTCAAACAAGGTGCTGTGTTCAAACCACGAATGGGTAATGCTTCTGTAAGCCGATTCATCACCTGCAAGCTCTCTAATCATATCCATTTCGGTTCGGGCATGCGAAAGCATATCAACAAAATTAACTACTATAACCGACAGTTGGTGGTTTAATATTTGCGATGCATTTGTCAGTAGCTTTTTTCCTTTCTCAATATTGGTTATCTTATCATAGTAAAACGATGATTTTATGCCCAGCCTTGACATTTGTTTTTGCATCAGTTCCTTCTCAAACTGATTTTTGCCTTTTTCTTCGCCTTCATTAACCCATAATTGGGGATGCAGTTTTTCTATTTCAGACGGCATTAGCCCTGCAAACATTGAGTTACGGGCAAATTGCGTAGCTGTGGGCAAAATACTAACAAACAAATCTTCATCAATAACATTGTAATACTGCAATAAAAGTGGTTCAATGGTTTTCCACTGGTCAAACCGCAAATTATCAATTACAAGGGTTACCACCTGCTCGCCATTGTTTAACATAGGAAACACCTTTTTTTGGAAAACGCTTGGCGACATTAGTGGTCTGTTTTCCGAATCGGAATTAAACCAGTTGATGTAGTTTTTTTTAATAAACCTTGTAAAACTGTTGTTGGCATCGGTTTTTTGCATTTTTAAAACCTCATCCATTTGTTGTCCATCACTTTGCTCAAGCTCCAACTCCCAATAAACAAGTTTTTTAAAGGTAGTTTTCCACTCATCGGCAGTCATTGAATCATTTATTTGCAAACCCAGTTTTCCAAATTCCGATTGATAATTTGAAGTTGTTTTTTCGCTAACTAACCGTTTTTGGTCTGTAATTTTTTTTATGGCCATTAAAATCTGCTTTGGGTTTACAGGTTTTATCAGGTAATCGGCAATTTTCGATCCTATGGCCTCATCCATAATATACTCCTCCTCGCTTTTGGTAATCATAATTACCGGTATTGCCGAGTTGATATCTTTAATTTGCGATAGTGTTTCAAGCCCTGTTAATCCGGGCATATTCTCATCAAGAAATATCAGGTCGTAATTTTTTTCTTTAACCATATCAATAGCATCAGTACCATTGTTAACAGTATAAAGCTTATACCCTTTTGTCTCTAAAAATATTATATGTGGTTTCAATAAATCAATCTCATCATCAACCCAAAGTATCTCTATCTGTTTCATCCGTTTATAATTTTTTATTGTTTGTTGAGACGATGCATGCATCGTCTTTACTAATTAGTCTTTGCAAGAAAACGCCAAATTACTCACAAATATTTTCATTTTATTAGTGTTCGTGAGCTAAAGTTCTACGCCTACCTGCAGCAGACAGGTTATTCTTGTTTTGAAAACAGTCATCTGCCGCGGCGGACTTTTGATTTTCAAAACTTCGAAAGCCTTGTCTTTGACGCTTTTTGCTAAAGACATTCAAAAATAAGGAGTTTTCTTGCTGGCACTAATTATTTGTTAAGATAATTATCATCAAAAAACTTTTCATATCTCAATAGGGCTTTATCTTGTTTAAACACCTCTAAGTTCTTTTTTGTTATAATAAATTCTCGGTATGCATCATCATCAACTTTTTCAAATATTTCGCCTGCAATTTTAATCGATTCAAAATAATTGGTTGCCATACTCTTGTTTTTGAAATTTTCTACTACAATTAGGGTATAATCGGCTGATAGCAGTGAATTGTTTATCTCAAAATTAAGGAAAGAGTAGTAATCAAGGTTAAAGTTTGTAAGGTTAAACTGTAGCCTGTTGGCATCTGCTTTTTCGTTTGCCACAACCAATAAATAATAATGGTTAATATCGGGGTTAAAATTGTACATCGACACATCAATAGAGTCAATATTTTCAATGTCGCCTAATTTACCTCCAAAAGTTTCTTCTTCTTCAAGAATAACTTCGCGGGTTTCTCGGTTTAACGCAGCTAAAACTTCTTCAACATAAGTTGCCTCCTCTGTTCCCGGGTATCTATCTTTAAAAATGTTTAAACTGTCTTTAAAAGCAACCGTATCACCCGAATGCCCGCTACATAAGGTTGATAACAAGGCAAATTTTGGTATTAGCTTGCTATCGGAATATGCCGAATCGGCATATTTGTAGTTATAATAAACCTCTTCGCAGCTATCGTTTAAAAAGTATTTATAGGTTGCCTGATAAATAAATTTAACCTGATTTTCAATTTTTTCAAGCTGTATAAAATAGTCGGGGTTGCTCAATACTTTGGCATATTCACTATCGGGATATTCTGTAATTATAAGGTTTTTATATTTTTCGGCTTTATTGTACTCTTTTGTTAAGTAATATACCTTATATAAATTGTAATAGGTTGATAGTTTGTATTCGGTTTCAGGATAATCATTCAATAAATTGAGATATCCTTTTGCGCTTAATTTAAAATCGTTAAACTTTTCTTTATAAATAGTTGCCATATCATAATAAGCGCCTTCAACTTTGTTTTTTGATGCTTGCAGTGCCGAATCTGATAATGGTAAGTCAACCAAATAGTAATCACGGGTTTTGTCGCTGTAAATATTTTCTGTTGCACTACTATCTGATTCTTCACTGTCAAAATTTTCCCAGTCCATTACCCTTTTGTTTTTTCTCCTCCAGTTATCCTCGTTTTTCCTTTCGCCCCATTTTTTCTTAAACTCCGACTGCCCCATGCTCATCATAGCAGGGTTATAAAAATACCATTGGCTGCCTCCTTCATTGTTCATTTGCCTGCCTTGTTGTTGCATATAGGCTAAATCTTGCCGTTCTTGTACCAGCCTCTCTTTTTCAAGCCTCTCTTCCTCAATAAGGTCTTCAATAATTTTATCTATTATCGCATTTCGTTCCGATTCAGGTAACGATGCAATATGTTGCAAGCTATCTTCGCGTTCAATAATTTCAATATTTTTTACCAAATCATTCAAATTTTCGCTTTTGCTCTTTATCTGCATATAATTTGGATACTCTTTTGATAAAAACACAATTGAACTATCATAATACACCTGAGAGTTTTTATAATCGGGGCGTTCAAAATACAGGTCGGCTGCTGCCAAATACGATATGGCTTTTTGGTTGGTATTTTCGGTACTTGATTTTGCCGATTCCAAATAATAACCTAATGCATCATTATCTCTTGTTTCATTATAAGCAATATTTCCAAGGGCATAATAAATCTGGTCGAGGTAATCAATATTTTTATCGTCTTTAAGCATTTTATAAAGCTCCTTTTGTAGCTGCTTACTATCTTGGGCTGTGGCATTAAATATGCTTGCCCTGTTAATGCGTGCATTAAACGTCATCTCATAGTTAGGGTTCATATCTACCACTTTACCATAAGCATCATAGGCTTTTTTAATTTCTTTATTTTCCTGATAAAGTTGTGCAAGAATATATTGGTAACGAATTTTCTCTTTTTTTGATTTTGTGTTTTCAATGCCAATAATTAAAAAGGGTATGGCCGATTCAAATTGTTTGGTACGAATTAATATATCGGCTTGTGTTACGGCAATTGGACCAATCAACCATTTTGGGATTTTCTCTTTTTCTGAATCAAGTTTGCTTAAAAAATCGAGTGCTTTATTGAATTTTTTCATTACGGCGTAAGTGCGTGTAAGCCATAAATAGCCCTCATATTTAATAGGTTTGTCCGAGTATTCTCTAATAATATAATTAAACGACTCAATAGCAGGATAAAAATCATGTTTATAAAAATGCCCTTTTCCAATTAGCAGATAGGCATCATCAATCCACTTTACAAACTCATTTTGGTCGTAAAATTCCCTGTATTTTTTATCTCCTTTTTTGCCATTTTTACGTTTTGGCTTTTCTTTAATAGAGTGTTTACGAATACATTTTGAGCCTTTCTCTATTACTCTGTTCATATCGCCATAAGCGGCTCTAATAGCTTCATTACTGCTAAATTTAAAAACAGGTAAAATCAACGAGTAGTTGTCTTTGTACCCCTCATCAATTTTTTTAACACCGCTTTTTAAAGCCTCTTTGCCATTAAAAAAAACATTAAAATAGGAAGTTATATTATGATATGTTCGGGTAACGGCAGTATTTTTTTTGGTAGAACAGCTTTGGGATAAAACCACAATTACCAATAATATTACCGACTTATGAAAAATATTTTTTAGTATCTGCAAATCAATAGTGTTTTACTCAATAAACTATAATTGGACAAAAATATTTTAATTATTTTAATTATTTTATTGATTTGTCAAAAATCGACATTTTAAAATGATTATTAATAATTATTTTTTAGCAAAATTCGATTAAAAAGGATATAATTGTAAATAACTCAATTTATGCACATTTTTTAATATGTTACGAAACTTTAGTAAATAACTCAAGTTTCTCATTTGCTTTAATGATATTCTGTTGTTTGTAAAATATTCAAAATTATACTTGTTTTTATTACAATAATTTACAAATTACATTTTAGATTGTGTTTAAAAAGGCTTTTTTTTATTAAAACTTTGTGTCTTGGTGGTGGATTTTACTTTTACCACACAAAGGCACAAAAATATTTTTAAATCACAAGCATTATGCACACAATCAACTC
>CBDUWQ010000009.1:0-40938 GCA_965370965.1 uncultured Bacteroidales bacterium | reverse complement strand
TATTCCTTGAGATTGGATTAGTATTATCACTTGGTATAATGTTGCTTGCTTTTAACATTACCCAAAAAGATAGGACTGCAGGTAATCTTGGTGAACTTGATGATATGGCGCTTGAGGAAGAAATTATTCCAATTACACGTCAGCAGGAGATTAAACCACCACCACCACCTGAACCACCTAAGGTAACCGAGGTTTTAAATATTGTGGAAGATGATGTTGAGATTGAGGACGAATTAGAAATTGAAGATACTGAAGCTGATCAGGAAACTGCAGTTGAGATTGTAGAAATTGATGAGGAGGAAGAAGAAGAGGAAGCCCAAGTATTTTTTATTGTAGAGAATATGCCTGAATTCCCCGGTGGAGATATAGAATTAAGGAAACATATTTCTAATAATGTAAATTATCCTGAAATTGCCAAAGAAAATGGTATTCAGGGCAAAGTATATGTACAGTTTGTGGTTAACCAAAGAGGAGTAGTTGAGCAGGTAAAAATTATACGTGGAGTTGACCCCGCATTAGATAAAGAGGCTGTTAGGGTAATCTCAAATCTGCCTAAATGGAAACCGGGTTCGCAAAGAGGCAAGCCGGTAAAGGTTTCATTTACAGTACCTATTAATTTCCAATTGAATTAGTATTTATTTAAAATATTTTAAAAGCCGTTCTAAGTATTTAGGACGGCTTTGTTTTTTTGCAATAATAATGTTTTGCAGTAATTATATATTACCAATTAACTATATTTGCAACTATTGAATAACCAGCAAACTATATGGGAAAACCTTATTACAGTACCGAAAAAGAGATTGAAAAGGCTGTTTTGATTGGTGTAATTAATCAGAATCAGGACGAAAAACAGGTGGCAGAGTATTTGGATGAATTGGCTTTTTTGACCGAAACTGCTGGAGCAAAGCCGGTAAAAAGGTTTATACAGAAGTTAGATTCTCCTAATGCCAAAACCTTTGTTGGTAGCGGTAAAATTAATGAAATATCAAAGTTTGTTGAAGATGAAGAGATTGAGCTTGTAATTTTTGACGATGAGCTGACCCCGACGCAACTTAGGAATATTGAAAAGCTTTTTAATGCAAGAGTGCTCGACCGTACCAATCTAATACTCGATATATTTGCGCAACGTGCCCAAACTGCCCATGCAAAAGTACAGGTTGAGTTAGCTCAATATCAATATTTGCTGCCCCGCCTAACGCGAATGTGGACACACCTTGAAAGGCAACAGGGAGGCATTGGTTTAAGAGGACCGGGTGAAACCGAGATTGAAACAGACCGTCGTATTATCCGCGATAAAATAACCCGCCTAAAGGGGCAGCTTGCCAAAATAGATAAACAGATGAGTACCCAACGTAAAAATCGAGGGCAGATGATACGCGTTGCCTTGGTAGGTTATACCAACGTAGGAAAATCAACCATTATGAATATGCTGAGCAAATCAGCTATTTTTGCCGAAAATAAACTGTTTGCAACGTTAGATACTACTGTGCGCAAGGTAGTTATCGAAAACCTGCCATTTTTATTGAGCGACACCGTTGGGTTTATTCGCAAATTGCCCCACGATTTGGTAGAGTCGTTTAAATCAACACTTGATGAGGTGCGAGAAGCGGATATTCTGCTGCACGTGGTTGATATTTCGCACCCTAATTTTCAGGAGCAAATTGATGTGGTAAACCAAACACTACACGAAATAGATTCATCGGATAAGCCTATCTATATTGTATTTAATAAAATTGATGCTTATTCATTTATACAAAAAGATGATGATGATTTAACACCAAAAACCAAGGAAAACTTTTCGCTTAGTGAGCTAAAAAAATCATGGATGGCAAAAAACAATGTACCCTGCATTTTTATATCGGCAAAGCACAAAAAAAATATTAATGAATTTAAACAATTGGTTTACGGTAAGGTACGTAAAATGCATGCTAAACGTTACCCTTATAATAGTTTTTTGTATTAATTAGTAATAGTTGCTTTTTGTAAAAATTATGTATAATACAGGTCAAAAAGCTAAATAATAATCTTTTGTTAACTCCTTATAATCATCAGAGTATTGGTGCCGCCCGTTTGATTCAATAATAATTGTATTTTCAGAACAGCCACAATCAAATTTTTCAAAAGCCAATAAAACACGTTTGGGGGGTGTTTTGGGAGTAGGCTCTACCCATAATATTTTTGTACAGTAAAGTTGCACAATACTTGCTGCTTCAATATATTTAGTAAAGTCATCAGCCGGAATAATTATATTAAGTTCGCCCTTATCTGCCAATAGCAGACTAACACCTTTATACAGGTCTGCTGCCGAAAGTGAGTCATTGTGACGGGCGTATGTGCGTGCTAATTGCTGTGCTTTTTTTGATTGGGTAAAATAGGGAGGGTTTGATACTATTAAGTCGTATTTTTTTTTGCTGTTTTGTGCAAACTCTTGAAAAGAGGTGTGAAATACCGATATCCGATTTTGCCAAGGGCTATTTTGTATATTTAGTTTTGCTTCTTCAACGGCACTTATGTTAATTTCAACAGCATCAATTTTGGCTTGCGATTTTTGTGCAAGCATTAAAGCTATTAGTCCGGTGCCGGTGCCAATATCGAGTATGTTTTTTGCATGGTTGCAGTTAGCCCAAGCCCCCAACAACACACCATCGGTACCAACCTTCATTGCCGATTTGTTTTGGATAATAGTAAACTGCTTGAATTTGAAATATGAATTAGCCACTTTTTCACTAATTAAAAATTATAGCCAATTCTAATACTGCTAAAAATAACACTTACTTCGGGCGAGTAGTTTATTGCGAACTCTATTGGTAATATGCTAATATTATAGGCAATAGAACCACTAAAACCTGAAATAAACTTATCTTTAATATTAGGTACAAAGCCAAAACCCGATATAAAATTATATAAACCAATATTAGCTTTGCCTGACAAATAAACATTTCCCCAAACTTTATATTGCACTCCTGCTAAGCCCGAAACAAATGATGTGGCAGAAATTTGACCATCTCTATAACCTGAAAACACAAACTGATTATCATATATTTTTTGACTGCCTCCAATAAATAAATTATCAAGATATAAATAGTTATCATCAATTATTAAACCGCCTTGCAAATTAGTTAGTATAGTTAATTTTGATGATGCTTTTTTATACATATTGATATAATAATTCAATTTTAATGCAGGTTCATTAGGGGTTACAACAAAATTAGTGTCTGAAATAGTTGTATCAGTCCCAGAGTAAGCTGCACTATAAGTTCTATTAAATTCAACTGTAAAATTTATTTTAGCATCAATTCCCTGTGTTGGTAAAAAGGGTCTGTTTAAACTATTATATTCATAATCAATATTTGAAAAAAAGCCTTTTCTATAACCATCAAATCTAAGTGTAGCCGCAATATTGGGCGAAAAGTCGGTTCTCTCAAACATAAGGTGTGCCCCAATGGCTGTATTCCTTCCAAAATAACGATGAACAGAAGCGCCGGTTAAAAAGCTGCCTGTTTTATATAAGTTTTCAATATTATTACCTTCAAAAATAGGAATGCGTTGTTGAATATATTGTGTTTTAAAAGTTAAGGAATTATTTAGGTTACGTCCGAAAAACTGTTTGTGTTCCAAAAGTCCTTTCATATCTTGGCTAATTGCAAATTTAATTAATGACCTCGACTTGTTGAACAACAGGTTTCTCCAAGTATAATTAACTATAACTGCAGGGGTAGTAAACGAATGAAAGTTTAAAGCAATTTTAAACATGCTGCCATACTGTTCTTTTAGCTTAATTATCAAATCTGCATGGCCTTTTTCAGTAGGAATCAATTCATAATAAATGTATTGAAAGTATAAGGTAGAATACATTTGGCGAAAAGCATGGTTTAGTTCATTAGAGCTATATTCTTTACCTAACCTCAATCCTGATTTACGAAGAATGATATCTTCTGATATGGTTTTTAATCCTGTAAACTCAAAAGAATTAATAATTACTGTTTTGTTTTCATGTAGCCTAATGTAAGGGTTATAATTAACTTTATTAATAATATTTAATGAGTCGGCAAGCTTTTTAAAAACAGGATAATACTTTTCACGACAGTCGTATCCTATATCAAGTATTTTTTCTGATTCGGAAAAACTACCTGCACTATAATCTGATACAGAGGGTTCAATAAGGATATTGCATAGTTTTTTTTGCTTTATCAAATCAAAAGCATCTCGGTAATTTGTAATTTGGTACATTACGTCAATTGCCGAATTTAAGTCTTTGGCATTTGACAGACCTTTAAATAAGTTTACCCCTATTACATAATCGGCACCCATATTTATAACATCCGAAACAGGAAAATTGCGCACAATGCCTCCATCAACCAAATATGTATCGCCATATTCAACTGCAGTTAAAACACTTGGTATTGCCATGCTGCTGCGTAATGCTTTAACAATTTGCCCGGTATCTAAAATAACAGCTTGCCCATTTGTTAAATCAGTAGCAACACATTTAAAAGGGATATCAAATTTTGAGAAATCAGTTATGTCATAAACATGAAAGAAAATATCGGAGAATTGTAGCCATATTTCTTCCGATTCAATTAAGCCAGTCCCCATTTTTGCTTTTAATCCTTTAAAAGGTATTTCAAACGAGTATCTGTCAAATTCATCTTTTTCGTCAATTCCCACATCGGTGTATTTGGGTTTGCCCGATAGTAATTCATCCCAATCAAGCTTTTTTGCAATAGAATCGATTTGATTGCCCGAATATCCACTAGCATACATTGCTCCTATAATACTACCCATACTTGTGCCGGTAATATAATCAATTTTAAGCCCTGCACTATCAATGGCTTGTAGCAAACCTATATGTGCTAACCCCTTTGCACCACCGCCACTAAGAGTTAATCCGATTTTTGGGCGTTGTGCATTGGTATTAATTATAAAACCAAAAATAATTAATATATTTATAGTTATACGGTAGATTATTTTCATCTGCTTAATATTTTATATCTCCCTTATATATAGCTTTTTATTTTTTTCATTTCTTATTTTTTTACTACTTTACTTATTGGTACTTCCTTTAAGAGGTAAACAAATTTTGATACGAATTAATTACTTGAGGTACTTTTACCTTAAAAAAATGATAGGAAATAGTACTGCAATTTTTTTAATAATACTTTGCATATCATTATTGTTTAGCTGTATTGGTTTTATCATTCAAATATAATGAAAAAAACAGCAAAATTATATTGAATTGGTAATATGCGAGCTTGTTAGGAGCCTGAATTATGCATAATTAAGGATAAAAAAAACCTCACAAGTTTTTATACCGTGAGGTTTTTTTTAGTGCTTTTATGTTGCTACTGCATTTCGGCAAGTAGTTTTTGTACAGTATCTTTGGCATCGCCATAAAGCATGTCAGAGTTTTCTTTATAAAACAGCGGGTTTTCTATTCCTGCATATCCAACTGCCATCGATCGTTTCATTATAATTACCTTTCTTGAATCCCATACCTCAATAACAGGCATTCCGTAAATTGGGCTTCCTTCATCGTCAAGTGCGGCTGGGTTAACAATATCATTGGCTCCAATAACCATTACTAAATCGGTTTTAGCCATATCATCATTAACTTCCTCCATTTCAAGTACAATATCGTAAGGCACATTGGCCTCGGCAAGTAGTACATTCATGTGTCCGGGTAAACGTCCGGCCACGGGGTGTATTCCAAATGTAATTTTTGTGCCTTGTTTTTTTAATACCTCTACTAATTCAAAAATTGGGTACTGTGCTTTTGCAACAGCCATACCGTAACCGGGCACTATCATTACCGAATTGGCTTCTTTTAGTAAATCTGCAACTTCAGCGTGGTTTGTTGCTGTTACTTCTCCCTCAATTTTTTGGGTTGATGCAACTACATTTCCAAAACCACCAAATATTACCGATAAGAATGAACGGTTCATAGCCTCGCACATAATAATTGAAAGGATAGCTCCTGAGCTGCCAACTAAGGCTCCTGTTACAATCAGCAAATCGTTACCAAGCATAAAGCCTGCTGCTGCTGCTGCCCAACCTGAATATGAGTTTAGCATTGAAACTACAACCGGCATGTCGGCACCGCCAATTGCCATAACCATCATAACGCCAATAAAAAAGGCAATACCTGTCATAATATATAATGGCATCATTCCGCTTATTCCGGGTGCTTGTGCAAACATAACACCCATAACTATTGATATTACTACCAATAAAATATTTACCACATGCCTACCTTTATAGGCTAGTGGTTTGCTCATTATTACTCCTTGTAATTTTCCCCAAGCAATTATTGAACCTGTAAAAGTAATAGCTCCAATAAATACACCTAAAAATATCTCTACAAGGTGTATGGTGTGTTCTGAGCCATGTAACTCTTGTGTGTGTGGGTCTAAATATGAGCCAAAACCTACCAATACTGCTGCTAGTCCTACAAAACTATGTAGTATTGCAACCAATTGTGGCATTGACGTCATTTCAACTTTGCGTGCTACCATTATCCCTATTACCGATGCAATAGATATAGCAACTAAAATATATACATGGCCGTTTACGCCACTTCCCAGTACTGTAGATAAAATGGCAATAGCCATACCTACTATTCCGAATAAAACTCCGCGTTTGGCAGATTCTTGTGATGATAAACTACCTAAACTAAGTATAAATAATATACCTGCGAATAAATATGCTGCTGTTTGTATTCCGTGTGGTATCATAACTTATTTTCTAAACATTTTTAACATTCTGTGGGTAACAAAAAAGCCACCTACAATATTTATACTCGCAACCAATACGGCAATAAATGCCAATATTGTCATAGGACTAGCAATGTCGGTTTGCATTTGCAACAACCCGCCAATAACAATAATACCGCTAATTGCATTGGTAACTGCCATAAGTGGTGTGTGTAGGGCGTGTGCTACGTTCCATATAACCTGCCAGCCAATAAAAATAGCTAACACAAATACTGTAAAGTGTCCCATAAAGTCAGCTGGGGCAACTTGTCCCAACCCCAATAATATTATTCCTATAACTGCTAAACTAATAGCTGTTGATTTGGCTTTTTTCTTGGCTATTTGTTCATCTGTTGGTTTGCTTGATGTTGTTTTTTCTTCAACCTTAGATTTTGCAGGGCTAACAGGAAGTGGTTCAGGAGGCCAGTTTATTGCCCCATTATATGTAACCATTGCTCTTTTAATAACATCATCTTCCATGTCAATTTTAAAATTCTCTGCCTTTCCCATATCATCTAACAAGTGGCACAGGTTATTACCATACAACTGGCTTGCTTGTGTAGGCAGTTGGTTTAATTTACCAACTATGGTTACACCGTTTTTTGTGGTATAAATCTCATCGGGTTTGGTCAATGTGCAATTTCCTCCCGATGATGCAGCAAGATCGACAATTACCGAACCAGATTTCATTGCTTCAACGTGATAATCAAGAATCAATTTTGGGGCATCGCGACCGGGTATTTGAGCTGTTGTTATAATAATATCTACATCTTTTGCCTGCTCTTTAAATAATTCCATTTCGGCATCAATATATGCTTGGCTCATTACTTTTGAGTAACCCGAATCGGTAGCACCGTCTTCTTCAATCTCAACAGTTAAAAATTGCGCTCCCATGCTTATTATTTGCTCTTCAACCTCTTTACGGGTATCAAAAGCACGTACTATTGCTCCAAGCGAATTGGCCGTTCCAATAGCTGCTAATCCGGCAACACCTGCACCTATAACTAAAATTTTTGCAGGGTCAACCTTGCCTGCTGCAGTTATTTGCCCGTTTAAAAAGCGTCCAAAATAGTTTGCCCCTTCAATAACTGACCTGTAACCGCTTATGTTAGCCATTGATGATAAAACATCCATTTTTTGTGCTCTTGAAATACGTGGAACCGCATCCATTGCAATGGCATTTATTTTTTTGTCGGCAAGCTTTTTCAGTAAATCCTGATTTTGGGCAGGCCATAAATAACTAAGGGTTACTGTTCCTTCATTCATTAGTTCAATCTCTTTCTCTGTTGGAGCTTGAACTTTTAAAATAATCTGCGATTGGGCATACAACTCACTTGCTGTGTTAACCAATTCTGAGCCTGCCTCTTTAAAGGCAGCATCGGAATAATTTGCCCGAATACCGGCTCCCTTTTCGATTAGTACCTCAAAACCCTGTTTTATGAGTCGGTTTACCGTTTTAGGAGTAGCTGCAACACGAAGCTCGTTTTGCGTTAGCTCTTTTGGAATTCCTACTTTCATTTGTTTAAGATTTATGCCCCAGCTTAATAATTGTACACATATTTTTTTGTGTTGTACTTTATTTAGCTTATAAATATGCTTTAATTAATAGCCTTGAGCTGTTATGTACTTGTTTGTTATTAAGTTGTTAAATAGTATTAAAGCACGAAAGATAAAATATTTTATCAATATATTACAACAATATGCTTTACAATAATATATCAATAACATATACAACCATGTGCAGGATAATTACTATATGTATATATTTGATTATTATATATAATAATCAATAGGTTACAAAATATTGAACAAATTAAGAGTAGAGTGATACTAAAATTTTAAATACATTTTTATGTTGTTTAAAATGTATTTTTTGTAGAAAAATTTATTAAAAGTGCTTTGTCAGGAAGTTTTTTTTAATTTGATTTAGGTAATTTAAACAAATTACTTATTAGCAAGGCATCAATTTTATAAGGAGCTATTGCTACCCCAATTCTATCATCAACTGCAAGCTCCCAAGGAGCAAAGGTGGCACTGCAATAGGTGGTATTATTCGACTTAAAACTATTTGTATTTATTTTGAAAGGGAAGAAATGTTTTTCGCCGTTAGCGCAAAATTTAACCACATTAAAATGGTAACTACTGTTTTTATTTTTTAATTCAATATCGTAATCGTAAGGGTTATATACCTTAAAGTTTATTCTTAAAATAGTGTCGTTATCTGTTTTTTCTACACTTTCAATATTTGCTTGTAGGTTATTAATAACAGGGAATTTTTCTATTATTCGGTATTTGATTTTTTCGTTTGGGTTAATATTAAGTGATTTCCAATTTTTGCCGCCATTACTTTTAAAACAAACGGCTTTTTTTTGGTTATAGTTATCTTGAATATCCATTAAATCGTATTGTGTTTTATGATACCATATTGAGCGGGTTGCAAAAGCCTTTTTGCCTGTGTAAAACTCATATTTTGCAGGGTGGCTATACGAGTCATAAAACACAACATTATTATCTTTCGCAAATAATGACAAGGTTTTGTAATAATCTTTTCCTTGTTTGTGAAACTCAGAATTTAAGGGTAGGGGTAGTATTAAAATTACCCTTGCCAATAAAACTATAGGTATCGACACATAAATTAGTTTAATGATTATACCTTTTGTTTTGTGATTGTCGATAACAATTTTATGTAAAAAAATAATAACAGGTATAATTGCAATAGCAATCCAGTGTGGTTCAATATGGTTTTTTAGTGAGTTAAGACCAAAAAATGCAATAAAGCCCCAAAAAATAAATATTAACGATTTATACTGCATTTTAACCTTGCCTATAATTAAACAGTAAAACAAAAACAGCGATACAAATGGATTAAGAATAAGAATTACATTTAGTAAATATTCAAAAATATTGCTAAACAAAAATATATTATCCGACCGGTAGTTTAAGTGGTAAATAAAGGTTACAAAGTTGTGGTTATATTGCCAGTATATGTGTGGTAAAAAAAGTATAATTCCGATAAGTGCCGATAAGTAAAAAAGTTTTTCTTTTAAAACTTTTAAGTATGG
This sequence comes from uncultured Bacteroidales bacterium, assembly GCA_965370965.1. Classification (GTDB taxonomy): domain Bacteria; phylum Bacteroidota; class Bacteroidia; order Bacteroidales; family SZUA-534; genus GH45. Next base: position 31,127 of record CBDUWQ010000009.1, on the reverse strand, counting down.
CAATAGTGAAAAAATAATAATTAATGCCCCATGGTATTTTGAGTACATCAACATTGCTGCCACTATGCCAAGCAGTACCGATAATTTTATAGATGGTTTTGAAATAAACTTTTTAAATATTAGTAAGTAAAGTGAGCCAAAAAACAGCAAAGGTACATCGGGTGTTGTTATAAAACCGTAAATATGGCATATGGGCATTGCCACTACAATTAAAGCAAAAACAACTCCTGTTTTATCTTTTTCACGCTGCTCTTTTGGTATTAAAAACCAAATAATTATCTGCGTAAGCATCGATAAAATAACAGTAATAACCCTAACACCTAAAATATTATGAAATATTAAATACCCTAACCAAATTACTGCTGCCACCATTGGTGGATGATCAAAATAGCCCCAATCTAAGTTTTGCGAAAACATCCAGTAGTATGCTTCATCTTTTGATATTGGAGTAAATATTGATTGTAGGATATTAATAAGGGCAAATACTCCTAAATAAAGTATTAACTTTTTATTTATGTAATGTTTAAACATGCATTAGCAATTGGGTAAAAAACTAATTATTATTATGTACAAAACTATTAATATAATAGATAGCATCAACCTTTTTTATGTTTTGTTGTATCATTTTATTTAAAAGCCTACACCAATACCCACACTAAAAAATGGCGACCATTCGCTGTACGGTGAATTGCCGTCTTGTAAAACATCGAATAAAACTTGGGCATTAAGCCAAACATTGTTGCCCATTGGCTGGCTATAGCCTCCACCAACGTAAAAAAAAGGAACCCATTCGCGGCCTGTGCTTCCTGTTAAATTGTACAGCTCAAAATTTATGGTTTCGTACTCAATATGTGCATACAGCTTAGGCACAATGCGGTATCGTAAAAGCAGGCTTCCACCGTAATTATACGAGGTATATTTAGTACTGTACAAAGTATTGCTAATATATTCATATGCAATTTTTAAACCGCTCGATAATTTAGGGGTCAATTTATACCCAATTAGCGGGTATATGCCAATTTTGGTGTAACTGCCCAATGATAATCCTATATTACCGCCATAATATATTTTACTGCCTGTGGTTTTGGTTGAATCGCTAACAGCAGCATTGGTTGAGGCATTTGTTTGCAAACTAAATATTAATATTGCAATACCGAGTACTAAAGAATGTAATTTCATATTAAAAGTATATAAGTGTTTATAACAATGCATAGGTAATTATTATTTTTAAAACATTTTTATAATAAACACAATTGAGTAAAAAAAGTTCATATATTTTAACTTTGTAAAAGAGTTAAACACTTATTGTGATATATTTGTATTATATGAATAAAAAAATGTGAAACAACAATGATTAATATAAATGTGATAGTGTTAATTGTTATAAAAACTTAAAATTATGAAAAAGAGTTATTTTTTTGCAATATTTAGTATAATGTTATTAGCATCGTGTAGTAGTATTAAGGTAACAACCGATTTAGACAAGTCTGTCGATTTCTCAAAATATAAAACTTTTGAGTACTATGGTTGGGCTGAGAACAGCGACAAAATTTTAAATCAATTTGATAAAGACCGGATAGAAAAAGCTTTTGGCAATGAGTTTAATAAACGTAATTTAGAATTGGTAAAAGAAAACGGCGATTTAGTGGTAACGCTGTACATTGTAACTAAAGAAAAAACTCAAACAACAGCACATACCGATCATTATGGAGGTGGACGTGGATATATGGGATATTATGGACACGGTCCCGGTTGGGGATACGGTTCGGGATATGGTATGGGCCATTCAACTACAACAGTTCATGAGTACGATTATGTTGAGGGTACTTTGGTAGTAAGTGTTTACGATAAAAAAAACGAAAAACTGATTTGGGAGAGCGTAGGTGTAAAAACGGTAGATAGCAATCCTGAAACCCGCGATAAAAGCGTTCCAAAATCAGTAGAGGCAATAATGAGAGAATTTCCGGTTAAACCGCTACAGCAGTAAATTAACTATACTAAAATATTAATGAAAAGGAATCTGGTAAATAAAAAATCTGTTTTTCAAAAGGTTAAACGGTGGTTGTTAATTTTAGCATTAGTTTTTATTACTTTAGTAATAGCATTTTCATTAATATTTATTTTTAATAAAGATAAAATTAGCTCTCGTTTATTATTATCGGTTAATAACCTAATACAAGGAGAAATTATTTTTGATGATATTTCGTTAAACCCATTTGTACAGTTTCCGCAAACATCAATATCATTAAACAATTTAATGTTGTATGGCAGTGCAAACCATATAACCGATTCGAGCATACAGCCAATATTAGATATTGAATATTTGTATGCAGCTATTAATATTAGGGAGCTTATAAAAGGGAATATAGTAGTATCTAATATTTTGGCCGATAACGGAAAAATCAATATAGTAATTAACCCCGACAGTACTGTAAATATATTGAATGCAGTAAAACGCAACGACTCTATTGCGGCAAACGCTTATGTTGGTAAAACCGAAAAAAATAAGAATATTTTTACTGATACTGTTAAGGGGCAAAACTTTGCATTAAGTTTAGAAGGTATAGGATTTGAAAATATAGGTGTTTATATAATAGATAAGAACACCAATAAAAGTTCAAAATTTACTATTAATTCACTTGCTTCTGATCTTGAGTTTTCATCCGATTCCCTGTCGGTTAAATTAAAAACAGAAACTATTATTAATGAATTAGATGCATTAGAAAAGATATTTACTGATGATATTATCTTTAAAATAGATGGCAATTTTAATGTGAACCTTATAAAAAAGATTGTGTATTTAGATTATGCAAAGCTTGATATTAATAGTGCATTGTTTAAAATATCAGGCATTTCACATTTTGGTTTTAATAAAAAAGTAGATATAGCTTTTGAGGGTTCAAACATTGATCTGGTTTTTTTAAAGTTTTTTTTAAATAAATCGGGGTTTGAGAATCTTAAAAAAGGAGAGATTTATTTAAATGGAAAAATAAAAGGTAATTTTTTAGGAAAAATACCCATTACAAAATGCTGGTTTGGCATAAGCAACATGGAGCTTGATATACCGGGTACTAAACAATCAATAAGCAATTTGAACTTTAATGGTTTTTTTAATTCAGGCAGCAACACAGATTTTTCTGAAGCTATATTGCGAATTGATACATTGGCGGCTTTGCTTCCAAATGGTTATGCCCATGGAAAACTGTTATTAAAAAATTTTAAAAAACCACAATTAAAATATTTAGTTGATATAAAAACCGATATAACCGGATTGCAAAGTGTTTTTAACATTAAAAAAATTGATAGTTTAAAGGGAGCTGTTGAAGTACATAGCGAGTTTAGCGGTAAGTTTAATAAAAAAATGGCTTTAAAGAATAAAACCATTTCTAACACATCAATTATTTTTGAAAGTGTGTCATTTATTGTCAATACTAATATGAAATATATTGAAATAGATGGGCAATTATCGGGTAATATAGACACCTTGTGCATTAGTAATTTAAGTACCCTTATTGGCAATTCCGATTTTTTTATTAATGGAATGGCTTACAACATTTCAACACTAATTTTTCCAAACGCAAATAATTTCACATCGCAGCTTAATATCTCATCAAACCTTTTTGACTTGGTTGATTTTATGAATTATCGTGAGAATATAGGTATTGGGTTTCCGTATCAGGCTACCGGATTAGAATTAGATGTTACGGCTCAAACCAACAAAAAGCGGTTGCTTAACAGTTCGCCCGTGCCCGATATTACTTTTAACATAAACCAACTTGATGTAACCGTAAATAAAATGTTGCCACCGGTATTATTGTCAAATGGTACATTTGTTTTAGGCGGTAACAATGGCGATCTGTTTTTAACATTCAATAATTTTGATGTAGTAACCACAGGTGGTAGTTTAAAGGCCGATGTGGTTTATCACGAGCCTTTTAATGATAAACCATATGTAGATATAAAATCACAAATAATTGATTTTAACCCATTGGAGTTTTTTGCTCACAAATCGGATACCGACACAATAAAAAATGCATTATTAAATGGTAAGGCAAATTGCAAATTATTATTTAATGATAATAAAAAGGTAATGTTTAGCAATATTGAATTTAATGCCAACGAGCTTTCATTTAAAACCGATTCGGCAAGTTATAAAGCTAAAGAGTTAAGCATTAAAACCGATAAGGTTAGTTATAATACCAAAGTTTCAAAAAACCCATTGGTTACACTTTCAACAAATATTGCTATTAGTGCTGCATCGGTAACCACAAAAAAAGCAGAACTTGATAGTATGGCATTTCTTGTTAACGCAAACAATGGCGGTTATAAAATTGGTTTAAATAATATTGAAATATTTGACGGAGAAGGTAATGGCAGTTTGTTTATTGCCCCTTATGCCAAACCGGCGGTTGTAAAAATCGATCTTGATATAACCAATCTTGATGCAAACAAACTACTTCAATCGTTTGTAAAAGACACGTTGATAGAGGGTAAAGCCAATTTGCTTTTTGAATTATCGGGGTCAGGTAATAGCTTAAACAAGGTTTTGGCATCATTAAACGGAGATGTTTCATTAACAAGCAATAATTTATTGTTTTATGGAATAGATTTAGATAATCTACTTTTAAAAGTAGAACGAAGCCAACACTTTAACCTAGTTGATTTGGGTGCAGTAATGGTAGCCGGACCAATAGGGTTGTTGTTTTCAAAAGGTTCAACCTACACCAATATACTATTAACCGATAGATATTCAACAACCAATATTACGCCGTTTGTTTTCAACTGGGAAGTTAAAAACGGAACATTTAGCATACGCGATGTTGCATTTTGCACAAAAGAGAACCGAATTGCAGCAAAGGGCTGGCTTAATATTACAACCGATAGCCTTGATGTAGCTTTTGCAGTAATTAACGCAAAAGGATGCAGTAAACTGTCGCAAAGAGTAGGGGGCTCACTGAAGAAACCGAATATGGGCGAGCTTATAATTTTATCAACGCTAATTGCCCCTGTAACAAACCTGTTTAAGGTAGAATCTAATTGTAAGCCTTTTTATACCGGCTCGGTAAAACATCCTAAAATTGATATTGAATAAATAAAGGATATAAAATCCCTAACATGGATAAAACAGAAATTTCAAATCACAATAAAATAAATTTCAAATAAATACCAGTTTTAATGTTCAAAATTCAGGCAGAGTGTATAAATTATTGTAGTGAAGTTTGTTTTTTAGATATTGGTTTTTGTGATTTATTTGTTATTTGATAATTGACATTTGTTATTTCTTGCCAAAATTAATACTGAGCCAAGTCGAAGTAAATACACGGTCTGTACCATTTTTTTTGGAAATAAGATACTAATTATTTATGCAACACCTAAAAGAGTTTCTCGATTCAAAAGTAGAAAAATACAACTGCCCTGAATTTATTGAAACCGACCCTATTTCTATTCCGCATAAATTTACATTAAAAGAGGATATTGAAATAGCTGGTTTTTTGACCGCAACTATTGCGTGGGGCAACCGAAAAGCAATTTTAAAAGCAGCTAACAGGCTTATGCAATGGATGGACAACAAGCCGTATGATTTTATTCTGAATCATACCGAAGCAGACCTAAAACCATTTGAGAAGTTTGTTTATCGTACATTTAATGGTGCCGATTGTGTTTTCTTTTTAAAATCGCTACAAAACATTTTCGTAAAACATGGTGATATCGAGTGTGTTATAAATTCAGGATATTTACCAAACAAGAGTATTAAAGAAGCGATTAATTATTTTAGAGAGCTTTTTTTTTCGTTGCCACATCAAAAAAGAACTGAAAAGCACTTTGCAAATGTTGAGAAAGGCTCGGCGGCAAAAAGGTTTAATATGTATTTGCGTTGGATGGTACGTAACGACAAAAAGGGTGTTGATTTTGGACTTTGGAAACAAATTGATATGGCTGAATTAATGATGCCTTTAGATGTACATTCAGGCACAATAGCCCGAAAACTGGAGCTATTGCAAAGAAAATCAAACGACTGGCGTGCAGTTGAAGAACTAACCCGTAAACTAAAGCTGTTTGATGCACACGATCCCGTAAAGTACGATTATGCTTTGTTTGGTTTGGGGGTAAACAACGATTTTTGAATTAGTGAGTCTTTTATTTCAGAGCTTGTCCTGAATATTGGGAAACGTTAATGAACTGAAATAATTAGCCGAACTCCTGCCTGCCGAAACGATAGTGCAGACAGGGATTTTGAGCTAAGTCGAGGAATCTTTGGGTTATATTTTCTGCCTCTTGGGGCGAATATTAAAATAATACCATTTGATACCCCGCTTGCAGCGGGGTAGTTCATTAATAAAAATAAGTAAACATTACTCATAAAAAAAGCCATCCCGATATTTTGAGATGGCTTTTAGTTTAAAATAAATTCTATATGTACTATTCGTTCTCTTTTTGCTCCAATTCATAAGCCTTAAGCAGTTTGCCTTGTTCATCACCCGGAACTTGCGAATATTCGGCAAATTTCATGGTATAAGTCGCACTGCCCGAAGTTATTGAACTTAATGATGTTGAATATTTGTTCATCTCGGCTAATGGTACTCTTGCCGAAATTTTTTCGTATCCAGATTCACTGTTCATGCCGGCTATTATTGCACGTCTTCCTTGTAGGTCACTCATTACATCACCCATATAATCAGCAGGCACTAAAATTTCAACATCATATACTGGCTCCATAATTTTTGGACCTGCTTTTTTAAATGCTTCGTTAAATGCAAAGCGTCCTGCCAGTTTAAATGATATTTCATTTGAGTCAACCGGGTGCATTTTACCATCATAAATACAAACCCGAATATCACGTGCATACGAGCCGGTTAATGGTCCTTCTTCCATTTTTTCCATTATACCTTTCAAAATGGCAGGATGAAAACGAGCATCAATTGAACCACCAACAATACAGTCAACAAAAACCAATTTACCGCCCCATGGCAATTCATGTTCCTCAGTACCTCTTACCTTTACAACATATTCTTTACCAGTTATTTTATAAGATTTTGGGGCAGCCATTCCTTCAGTAAAAGGTTCAATAATCATATATACCTCACCAAATTGACCGGAACCACCCGATTGTTTTTTATGACGGTAGCTCGATTGCCATGACTTTGTAATTGTTTCGCGATACGGTATTTTTGGATTAATGAATTCAGTTTCAATTTTATGAATGTTTGATATCATCCATTTCATTGTATTCAAATGAAATTCACCTTGTCCATGAATAATTATCTGTTTTAACTCTTTCGAGTATTCAATAATTAGGGTTGGATCTTCTTCATGCATTCTATTTAGTACCTCACCCATTTTTTCATCATCCGACTCATTTTCGGCTTTTATTGCAGTACGGTATTTTGGGTCAGGAAATTTAATCTCAGAGAAAGCTGCACCAAAATCTTTAGTAGCAAGAGTATGGTTGGTTTTTGTGTCTTTTAATTTTACAGTAGCACCAATATCACCGGCCACCAATTCAGAAAGCTTGGTGCGGTTTTTACCGGCAACAGCAAATAACTGTGAAAGGCGCTCTTTTGAACCTTTTTTCGAATTTATTAAATCAATTCCTTCAGTAACCTTACCGCTCATTACCTTAAAAAATAGCACTTCGCCCAAATGTTCCTCTACTGAGGTTTTAAATACAAATAATGATGTTTTACCTGTGGTATCACAAGCTATTTCATCTCCATCGGTATTAGGTACTCCGGGCATTTCATTTGGGCTGGGGGCAACATTGCCCACAAATTCCATCATACGGCGAACACCCATGTTTTTCTTGCCTGACACGCAAAATACAGGAAACATACCACGGCTAATAATGCCTTTACGGATTCCTTCGCGCATTTGATCTTCATTTAACGATCCCTCTTCAAAAAAGAGTTCCATTAAATTATCATCATTTTCAGCAGCAGCTTCAATTAGTGCATTGTGTAGTTCTTCAGCTTTGTCTTTTTGGTCAGTAGGAATATCAAGCACCTCAGGTGTACCTCCATCAGATTTCCATTGGTACATCTTCATTTTTAAAACATCAATAACCTGATTAAATTCTGTACCAGCATTTATTGGGTATTGAATTAAAACAGCTTTATTTCCATATAATGATTTCAAATCATCAAAGGTTTTATCAAAGTTGGCCTTATCTTGATCTAACTGATTTACTGCAATAAGCATAGGCTTATTCATCCTCTCGGTATGCCGTGATAAAATTTGAGTTCCTACTTCAACACCCTGAGTTGAGTTAATAGTCATTATTGCTGCGTCAGTTACAGCTAACGATGAAATTACTCCGCCCACAAAGTCATCTAATCCGGGGGTGTCAATTATGTTTAATTTTTTATCATTAAACTCGGTATATAAAACAGTAGAAAAAATTGAACGGTCTTGCTCGTGTTCAATTGTGTGATAATCTGATACCGTGTTGTGGCTATCAACATCTCCTCTTCGGGTAATAACACCTCCTTCAAACATCATCGATTCGACCAAAGTGGTTTTACCTGCGCCGGCACTCCCTATCAAGGAAATGTTTTTAATCTCGTTTGGCTGATAAACTTTCATATATTATTAATATTTATAATTAAACAATCATTTGCATCCTTTTAGTTATTTTGCTGAAAGGGGTTCAAAAATAGTAATATTTTAGTTATAGGCAAATTAGAATTAGCACAAATATATTTTTTGAATATGGAGGCAATGAATAGTCTTGAATTTAACTTCTATTTAAAATATAATTGTTGGATAGATGGTAAGAACTTATCACTTTCTTAACATAATTCAGACTAAGTGTAATTTTTTTTATTGCATATAATAATATATGTAGCAAATTTTAAATTTAAGTTAAAAGATATAAAACCATGCCGTAAATTATGTATAATAGTCAATTTATCAGCACTTATTTTTTTTAACAAGGGCTTGTTCATGATTCTAAATACTGCATTACATCTAAAAAAGAGGCTTTTTTAGATAAAAATAAAAAATAATTCGTTGACATGTTGAATTAAAAAAAAACTTTTTTACCTTTGCGAACCGATTTTGTGGAGTAAAATGTAATATAATAAATTAATATGCCAACGATATCACAATTAGTAAGAAAGGGAAGAACCGATCTTAAGAAGAAAAGTAAAGCCCCTGCTTTAGATTCATGTCCTCAGAGACGAGGTGTATGCACACGTGTATATACTACAACCCCAAAAAAGCCAAACTCAGCAATGAGAAAGGTTGCAAGGGTTCGTTTAACTAACGGGAAAGAGGTAAACTCGTATATTCCGGGTGAAGGGCATAACTTGCAGGAGCACTCGATAGTATTAATACGTGGTGGTAGGGTAAAAGACCTTCCGGGTGTACGCTATCATATTGTACGTGGAGCTTTAGATACTTCAGGCGTTGAGGGTCGCACACAGCGTCGCTCAAAGTATGGTACAAAAAAACCTAAGAAATAATAGAAATATACTGAACAAAAATGAGAAAGTCAAAACCAAAAAAGCGGATAATACTACCTGATCCAAAATTTCAAGATGTATTGGTTACCCGTTTTGTGAACGATTTAATGATTGATGGTAAAAAAAATACATCATATCAGATATTTTATGATGCATTAGAGATGGTTGGCACTAAGCTAAAAGATGTTGAATTATCGCCACTTGATATTTGGAAAAAATCATTACAAAATATTACCCCTCAGGTTGAGGTTCGTAGTCGCCGGGTTGGTGGAGCTACATTTCAGGTTCCTCAAGAGATTCGTGACTCACGTAAAGTATCAATCAGTATAAAAAGCATGATTGCAGCTGCCCGTAAACGTAGTGGACGTGGGATGTCGGAAAAGTTGGGTGCTGAGATAGTGGCTGCCTATAACGAAGAAGGTGCTGCTTTTAAAAAGAAAGAAGAAACCCACCGTATGGCGGAAGCTAACAAAGCATTTTCGCATTTCAGATTCTAAAAACAACAGAGAGATTTAAGATGGCAAGAGATTTAAGATATACCAGGAATATAGGAATTATGGCTCATATTGATGCGGGTAAAACCACAACTACTGAGCGTATTCTGTTTTATACCGGGTTAACCCATCGTATAGGTGAAGTTCATGATGGTGCTGCTACTATGGATTGGATGGTACAGGAGCAGGAGAGAGGTATTACAATTACCTCGGCAGCAACTACATGTTTTTGGAAATATCAAGATATAGAACATAAAATTAATATTATTGATACACCGGGGCACGTTGATTTTACCGTTGAGGTAGAACGTTCGTTGCGTGTATTAGATGGTGCGGTTGCTGTTTATTGTGCTGTTGGAGGTGTTGAGCCTCAGTCTGAAACAGTTTGGCGCCAAGCCGATAAATATAAGGTACCACGAATTGCATTCGTAAATAAGATGGACAGGGTGGGTGCCGATTTTTTTACAGTAGTTTCGCAAATCAGAGAGCGTTTAAACGCCAATCCAATACCAATCCAAATTCCAATTGGCTCCGAAGCCGATTTTAGAGGTGTTGTTGATTTAATTGAAAATAAGGCTATTGTATGGTTCGATGATGAAGAAATGGGTGCTCGGTATGAGTATGTGCCTATTCCTGAAGATATGATGGATACCGTAGCAGAGTGGAGAGAGAAATTGATTGAATCTGTTGCCGAATTAGACGATACTTTATTAGAAAGATATTTTGAAGACCCAGATTCAATAACCGATGATGAAATGCGTTCGGTTATTCGCAAAGCCACTGTCGATCAGGTAATTGTACCTGTTATGTGTGGTTCGGCATTTAAAAATAAAGGGGTTCAACGTTTATTAGATGCTGTATTGGCATTCTTACCAAGCCCATTAGATATTGAATCGGTTAAGGGTATTAACCCCAGAACTGATAAAGAAGAAATTCGTGCTGTTGATGCATCAGAACCATTTGCAGCTTTAGCATTTAAAATTGCCACCGACCCATTTGTTGGGCGTTTGGCCTTTATGCGTGTTTATAGTGGTACATTAAAAGCAGGTTCAACTGTTTATAATGTGCGTACAGGAAAAAAAGAACGCATTTCGCGTCTTTATCAAATGCACGCGAATAAGCAAAACCCAATTGATGTTATTGAAGCAGGCGATATTTGTGCTGCCGTAGGATTTAAAAACATCCGAACAGGAGACACATTATGTGATGATTCAAACCTAATTACATTGGAAAGCATGACTTTCCCCGAGCCGGTAATTAGTGTTGCAATTGAACCAAAAACACAAAAAGAGGTTGATAAGTTAGATATAGCATTAGGAAAATTAACCGAAGAAGATCCAACATTTAAATTAAAAACCGATGAGAATTCAGGTCAAACTATTATAAGTGGTATGGGTGAGCTTCATCTTGAAATTTTAATTGATAGGCTTAAGCGTGAATTTAAAGTTGAAGTAACCGAGGGTAAGCCACAAGTTGCATACAGAGAGGCAATTACCAAAACAGTTGAACACCGCGAAATATTCAAGAAACAAACTGGTGGACGTGGTAAATTTGCCGACATTCAAGTAATAATATCACCTGGGGACAAAGGAGTTTCAGGATTGCAATTTATTGATTCGATAAAAGGAGGCAGAATACCTAAAGAGTATATTCCCTCAGTTGAAAAAGGATTTAAAGAAGGTATGAAAAATGGTCCTCTTGCAGGGTTTGCTGTTGATAGCCTTAAAGTTGAATTGTTTGATGGATCATTCCACCCTGTTGATTCCGATCAGTTATCATTTGAAATAGCAGGCCGTCAGGCATTTAAAAATGCAGCAGCAAAAGCAAAACCAATACTTTTGGAGCCGATAATGGCAGCCGAGGTAGTTACTCCCGAAGAGTATATGGGCGATGTTATAGGTGACTTTAACAAACGCCGTGGGCAAGTTGAAGGAATGGAAGCAAAATCCGGAGCACGTGTAATAAAAGCAAAAGTACCATTGGCCGAAAAATTTGGCTATGTAACAGTACTTAGAACAATTACATCGGGCAGGGCAACATCTACAATGGAATTTTCGCATTATGCACCAGTTCCAAAAGGAATTGCTATTGAAGTATTGGAAGAAGTAAAAGGTAGAATAGAATTATTATAAAGATAGATTTAAAATGAGCCAAAAGATCAGAATTAAACTAAAGTCTTACGACCATAATCTTGTGGATAAATCTGCAGAAAAAATTGTTAAGACTGTAAAAAGTACAGGAGCTGTGGTAAGTGGACCAATTCCATTACCTACACACCGAAGGGTTTTTACTGTATTGCGTTCAACTTTTGTAAACAAAAAGGCTAGAGAGCAATTTGAATTATCTTCTTACAAAAGATTATTAGACATTTATAGTTCAACAGCTAAAACTATTGATGCCTTAATGAAACTTGAACTACCAAGTGGTGTTGAAGTAGAAATAAAAGTTTGATAAAAATAACTAAAAGAAAATGGCTGGATTAATAGGAAAAAAAATTGGGATGACATCGATTTTTAGTGCCGATGGAAAAAATATTCCATGCACTGTTATCGAAGCAGGACCTTGTGTTGTTACACAAGTGAAAACTGTCGAAAAAGATGGTTACAGCGCTATCCAATTGGGTTTTGACGACAAAAAAGAGAAAAGGTCGAACAAAGCACAAATTGGACATTACAAGAAAGCCGGTACATTACCAAAACGTAAAGTAGCAGAGTTTTCAGAGTTTAAAGAAGATTACAAAATAGGTGATGTTCTTAATGTTGAATTATTTAATGATGATACATGGTTAGATATTAGCGGTGTATCAAAAGGAAAAGGCTTTCAGGGTGTTGTAAAACGCCATGGATTTGCCGGTGTAAACGATGCTACCCATGGTCAGCACAATCGTAGCAGAGCTCCGGGTTCATTAGGTGCTTCATCGTATCCTTCAAGAGTATTTAAAGGTATGCGCATGGCAGGCCGCATGGGAGGAGACAATGTTAAAATAATAAGTCTTCGTGTAATAAAAATTATTCCCGAAAGTAATTTATTATTAGTAAAAGGATCAGTTCCTGGTCCAAAAGGTGGATACTTAATAATTGAGAAGTAATGGAATTAGTAGTATTAAATCAAGCAGGTAAAGATACCGGCAAAAAGGTAAAATTAAACGATTCCATTTTTGCTGTGGAGCCAAACGACCACGCCATTTATCTTGACGTTAAGCAGTATCTTGCTAACCAGCGTCATGGGACACACAAGTCAAAAGAGCGTGGCGATATTGTTGGCAGCACCCGAAAAATTAAAAAGCAAAAAGGAACCGGTACAGCTAGGGCAGGTAGCATAAAATCGCCTATTTTTAGAGGTGGAGGACGTGCTTTTGGACCAAGAGTTCGAGACTATTCGTTTAAGTTAAACAAAAAACTTAAGCAAGTAGCCCGTAAATCGGCTTTGACATATAAAGCAAAAGACAAAAAGATTTTAATTGTTGAAGATTTTAATATGGAAGCAGTAAAAACAAAAGAGTATGCTTCATTTTTAAACGACTTAAAAATCAACAATAAAAAATCATTGTTAGTGTTAGCAGATACAAATAAAAATATATATTTGTCATCGCGAAATTTAAAAGGAGTTGAGGTTACTACAGTTGATATGCTTAGTACATATCAAATAATGAAAGCCTCATCTATTGTAATTACTGAAAATTCAGTTGGTTTAATTGAATCTTTCTTAGGATAATAACAGGAGGAGATATGGATATTATATTAAAACCAATTATAACAGAAAAGATGACTGCACAAGCAGAGAAAATGAACCGTTATGGCTTTATGGTTGACCGTAGGGCTAATAAAATTCAGATTCGCAAAGCAGTTGAAGATCTTTATGGAGTTAAAGTAAGCAATGTAAACACATTGCGTTACGGAGGAAAACTAAAATCACGACATACGAAAACCGGTTTTGTTCAGGGTAAAACAAATGCTTATAAAAAAGCTATTATTACTTTGAAAGATGGTGAAGTTATCGATTTTTATAGTAATATATAGAGACAGAGAGAATAGAAAATGGCTGCAAAAAAGATGAAACCCGTTACACCGGGTCAGCGACACAAAGTGGTAAGTAATTTTGAAACAGTTACCGCTAAAACGCCTGAAAAATCATTGTTACGTCCTATGAAGAGCTCCGGAGGAAGAAATAAATCCGGAAAAATGACAATGAGGTATATAGGTGGTGGACACAAAAAACGCTATCGCGTTATTGACTTTAAAAGGGATAAAGATGGAATTCAGGGTACCGTTAAAACCATTGAATACGATCCTAACCGTAGTGCACGAATAGCACTTGTTTTTTATGCCGATGGTGAAAAAAGGTATATACTGGCCCCAAACGGGTTAGAAGTTGGATATTTAATCAAGTCAGGAAAAGGAGTTGCTCCTGAAGTTGGCAATTCACTGTATTTGTCCGAAATACCTCTTGGAACTATTATCCATAACATTGAATTACGCCCTAATGCAGGTGGAGCATTAGCTCGCAGCGCCGGAACGTTTGCTCAGCTTACTTCACGCGAAGGTAAATACGCAACTGTAAAATTACCCTCAGGAGAAATTCGTATGGTTTTGGTTACATGTAAAGCTACAATCGGATCTGTAGGTAATTCTGACCATGGTCTTGAAAGATCGGGTAAGGCCGGTAGATCGCGTTGGAAAGGACGCCGCCCACGTGTGCGTGGTGTTGCAATGAACCCTGTTGATCACCCAATGGGTGGTGGCGAAGGTCGTGCATCAGGTGGACATCCCCGTTCGCGTAAAGGTTTACCAGCTAAGGGATATAGGACTCGTGACCGCAAAAAGGCATCGAGTAAGTTTATTGTTGAAAGAAGGAAAAAATAAAATAAGCAGATATGAGTCGTTCATTAAAAAAAGGCCCATTTATTCATTATAAACTTGAGAAAAGAGTTGTTGAGATGAATGAATCAGGTAAAAAAAATGTGATTAAAACCTGGGCAAGGGCTTCGATGATATCTCCAGATTTTGTTGGGCATACTATCGCAGTACATAACGGAAACCGTTTTATACCAGTATATATCACTGAAAATATGGTTGGTCATAAACTAGGTGAATTTGCCCCAACCCGTCAGTTTAGGGGTCATGGAGGAAAGAAAAAATAATAATTTTAATCTGATGTAAAATGGGTGTAAGAAAAAGAAATAGAGCCAATCAGTTAAAAGAGGAGAAGAAAAAGATGAGCTTTGCAGTTTTAAAAAACTGTCCTACCTCACCACGCAAAATGCGCCTTGTGGCCGACCTTGTACGTGGCAATGAGGTAAACAACGCACTTAATGTTCTTCATTATAGTCCTAAAGAAGCTGCAGGCAGGCTTGAGAAATTATTACTTTCAGCTATTGCAAATTGGCAACAAAAAAATGAAGGTGTTCGTATTGAGGAATCTGATTTATACGTGAAGGAAATACAAGTGGATTCAGCACGTCAACTTAAACGTTTACGTCCTGCACCACAAGGAAGAGCTCACCGTATCAGAAAAAGATCAAACCACGTTACCATAGTTGTTGATAGCCGTAATAGTGAAAATAACGAAAATAAAGAATAGATGGGACAAAAATGTAATCCAATAGGAAACAGATTAGGTATCATTAAAGGTTGGGACTCTAACTGGTATGGTGGTAGCAACTATTCTGAAAAATTATTAGAAGACGATAAGATAAGGAAATACCTATATGCTCGTTTAGTTAAAGCAAGCGTTTCAAAAATTATTATTGAGCGCACACTTAAATTAATAACCATTACGGTTAATACTGCCCGTCCGGGTATTATTATTGGTAAAGGAGGTCAGGAAGTTGACAAGTTGAAAGAGGAATTGAAAAAAATTACCAAAAAGGAGGTTCAAATAAACATATTTGAAATTAAGAGACCAGAACTCGATGCCTTCCTTGTTGGAACTAATATTGCTCGCCAACTTGAAGGTCGTATATCTTACCGTAGAGCTGTAAAGATGTCGATTGCCGCAACAATGAGAATGGGAGCTGAAGGTATTAAAGTTCAGATATCCGGTCGCTTGGGTGGAGCCGAAATGGCTCGTGCCGAAATCTATAAAGATGGACGCATTCCGTTACACACCTTTAGAGCTGATATTGACTATGCTCAGGTTGAAGCCTTGACAAAAGTTGGGTTGTTAGGTATAAAAGTTTGGATATGTAAAGGAGAGGTTTATGGAAAACGTGACCTGTCGCCAAATATTGCTGCCGCAGCAAACCAAAAAAAGGGATTTAAGAAACGTAAGAATAATCGATAAAATAGATTAAAGATGTTACAGCCAAAGAAAACTAAATTCCGTCGTATGCAAAAAGGGCGGATGAAAGGAAATGCTCAGCGGGGTAACCAGTTAGCTTTTGGTTCGTTTGGAATCAAATCGTTAGGAGAAAGCTGGATTACCGGACGGCAGATAGAGGCAGCCCGTCAAGCTGTGACGCGTTATATGAAACGTGAAGGACAAATTTGGATACGTATTTTTCCCGATAAGCCTATTACAAAAAAACCTGCAGAGGTTCGTATGGGTAAAGGTAAAGGTGCTCCAGAAGGATTTGTGGCTACCGTTTCGCCAGGTCGAATAATTATTGAAGCTGAAGGTGTGCCATTTGAAGTTGCTAAAGAAGCGCTTCGTCTTGCCGCTCAAAAACTTCCAATTAAGACCAAATTTATAGTAAGAAGAGACTATGTGGAAACTTCAAATTAAAGAGTAATGAAAGCTTCAGAAATAAAAGAGTTGTCAACTCAAGAGATTCAAGAGAGGATTGATGATTATAAAAATGTGTTAGTCCGTATGCGTTTAAATCACGCAGTTTCTCCGTTAGACAATCCTAATAAAATAGGTGAAAATAAAAGAGATATTGCCAGATTGAAGACGGAATTGAAGATGAGACTAATTAATGTGAACAAATAATTTTGGCGATGGAAAATAAAAGAAATCTAAGAAAAGAACGTGTGGGTGTTGTCGTTAGCAATAAAATGGAGAAATCTATTATAATTGCAGTAAAACGTAAAGTAAAACATCCTATATACGGTAAATTCGTCAATAAGACTAGCAAGTTGCATGCACACGATGAAGAAAATACATGCAATATTGGTGATACTGTTAGAGTAATGGAAACAAGACCTCTCAGTAAAACAAAAAGTTGGAGATTAGTTGAAATTATTGAAAGAGTTAAGTAGCCATGATACAAACAGAAAGCAGATTAATAGTAGCTGATAATAGTGGTGCAAAAACTGTACTGTGTATCAACGTATTAGGAGGCAGTAAAAAAAGGTATGCCTCACTCGGTGATAAAATTGTTGTAACAGTTAAAAGTGCCATGCCAAGCGGCGAAATTAAAAAAGGCACCGTAAGTAGAGCAGTAGTTGTCCGTACAAAAAAAGAGGTACGCAGGAGCGATGGTTCATACATTCGGTTTGATGAAAATGCATGTGTGTTACTAAGTAGTACGGGCGAAATTCGTGGAACCCGTATTTTTGGACCGGTTGCTCGTGAATTACGTGATAATTATATGAAAATTGTTTCACTTGCACCTGAAGTATTATAATCTGTAAAGACAAACGGAAATGCGTAAAAAATTGCATATAAAAAAAGGTGATACCGTGGTAATCTTATCAGGTGAATCAAAAGGGCAAAAAGGAAAAGTCCTTGAGGTTTTTGGTGAGAAACAACGTGCTATTGTCGAAGGGGTTAATTTGGTGTCAAAACACACAAAACCCAATGCTGATACTCCACAGGGTGGAATTGTTAAGCAAGAGGCGCCTATCCATAATTCAAACCTAATGGTTGTGGATCCTTCTTCAGGTCAACCAACACGTGTTGGTAGAAGATTGAATGATAAAGGTAAATTAGTAAGGTATTCTAAAAAATCAGGAGAGGAGATTAAGTAATGTATAAACCAACGTTTAGGAAAAAGTACGAGGGAGACATAGTTACGGCCTTAACTAAAGAGTTTAGTTACAAAACTCCTATGCAAGTTCCAAAATTGGAAAAAATTGTAATTAATCAAGGAGTTGGGAAAGCTATTGCCGATAAAAAACTTATTGACACTGCTGTTGCTGAAATATCAAATATAGCAGGGCAAAAAGCAATAAAAAACTTATCAAAAAAAGATATCTCAAACTTTAAGTTGAGAAAGAAAATGCCAATTGGCGTTAAAGTTACTTTGCGTAGAGAGAGAATGTATGAATTTCTTGAGAGATTAGTTGTTGTTGCGCTTCCACGAATTCGTGATTTTAGGGGCATTAACAGCAAATTTGACGGTAGAGGAAATTATACTTTGGGAATTACAGAGCAAATTATATTTCCGGAGATTGATATGGACAAAATAAGTACCCTACTTGGTATGGATATTACTTTTGTTACATCAGCTAATAATGACGAAGAGGGATATGCTTTGCTTAGAGAATTTGGTTTGCCTTTTAAAAATTTAAAAAAGAATTAGATTATGGCTAAAGAATCAATGAAAGCTCGCGAAGTTAAGCGTCAAAAAATGGTAGCTAAATATGCTGCAAAGCGTGATAGGCTATTAGCCGAGGGTGATTATGAAGGCCTTCAAAAATTACCAAAAAATGCATCACCGGTGCGTTTACATAATCGTTGTAACCTTACAGGGAGACCAAAAGGATACATGAGACAATTTGGTATTAGCAGGATTACTTTTAGAGAGATGGCTCTTAAAGGTTTAATTCCTGGAATAAAAAAAGCAAGTTGGTAATATTTAAAGAGTAGAAAAATGACAGATCCAATTGCAGATTATCTTACCAGAATACGCAATGCCCAAATGGCAAAGCTAAAGGTAGTAGAAATTCCTGCTTCAAAAATTAAAAAGAGTATGACCAAAATCCTTTTTGAACAAGGTTATATTCTAAACTATAAGTTTGAAGACAATAGTATTCAAGGAACAATTAAAATTGCCCTTAAGTACAACGGAGAAACAAAACAACCTGTAATCAAAAAATTACAGCGAATCAGTTCTCCGGGCTTACGTCAATATAAAAGTTCAAAAGAACTGCCACGTGTATTAAATGGTTTAGGAGTAGCTATTATTTCAACCTCAGCAGGTGTTTTTACCGATAAAGAGGCTAGAACCAAAAACGTAGGTGGAGAAGTATTGTGTTACGTTTATTAATAAATTAGAAAAATGTCGCGAATAGGAAAATTACCTGTAGCTATACCAAGTGGGGTTACCATAAATGTTGGTAAAGATAACTTGGTAACAGTAAAAGGACCAAAGGGAGAATTGCAACAGCAAGTAAATCCTGATTTAATTGTTAAGGTTAATGATAATGAACTTACAATTGAACGCCCTTCAGAGTCAAAAGAGCATAAGTCATTCCATGGTTTATACCGTTCTCTTATTAACAATATGGTAGTAGGTGTATCAGAAGGTTTTAAAATTGAGATGGAGTTTGTAGGTGTAGGATATCGTGCAGAATCAAAAGGGCAAATGCTTGAAATGAGTCTTGGGTATTCTCATAATATTCATTTTGAAATACCTAACGAAGTAAAAATTGAGGCTATAACCGAACGTAGGAGCAATCCACGTTTAATTTTAGAAAGTTGTGACAAACAACTTGTTGGGCATATAGCAGCTAAAATCAGATCGCTCAGAAAACCTGAGCCTTATAAAGGAAAAGGAATTAAATTTAAAGGTGAAGAACTTCGCAGAAAAGCTGGTAAATCTGCTAGTGCATAAACGATTTTAAAACATTTTATTATGGCTTTCAGTAAGCAAGTTAGAAGAAAAAAGATAAAAGAAAGTATCCGCGCAAAAATTAGCGGAACAGCAGATATGCCTCGTATGAGCATTTTTCGAAGCAACAAACAGATATCAGTTCAAATAATCGATGATATTTCTGGAGCAACACTTATTTCAGCTACATCATTAAATAAAGAGATAGCTGATTTTAAAGGTAACAAAACTCAAAAAGCTGAAAAAGTTGGTAATTTAATTGCCAAAGTGGCTTTAGAAAAAAAGATTAATACCGTAGTGTTTGATCGCAACGGATTTTTATTTCATGGTAGAGTAGAAGCCTTGGCTGAGGCTGCCAAAAAAGGAGGACTTAAATTTTAGAAGTTATGTCAAGTATCAGAAAAATTAAAACAACAGACCTCGAGTTAAAAGACCGTTTAGTGGCAATTAACCGTGTTACAAAGGTAACAAAAGGGGGTCGTAATTTCAGTTTCTCAGCCATTGTTGTAGTTGGTAACGAAAATGGCATTGTTGGTCATGGTTTAGGCAAAGCAAACGAAGTTACAACTGCCATTAGCAAAGGCATTGAAGATGCAAAGAAAAGTTTAATAAAGGTTCCTGTTATTAACGGAACTTTACCTCATCAACAGTTAGCCCGTTATGGTGGTGCCGATATATTTATTGCTCCGGCATCAAGTGGTACCGGTGTAAAAGCAGGTGGTGCTATGCGTGCTGTACTTGAGAGTGTTGGAATAAAAGATTGCCTTGCCAAATCAAAAGGCTCTTCAAACCCACACAACGTTGTTAAAGCAACTATGGAAGCATTATTAAAATTGCGCGATGCATATACAGTTGCTAACGAGCGTGGCGTATCATTAGAAAAAGTTTTTAAAGGATAATAAATTAAAGACATGGCTAAAGTACGTATTACACAAGTAAAAAGTAAAATAGGAAGTACAAAAAGGCAAAAAGCCACTTTAGATGCATTAGGGTTACGCAAAATACGTCACACTATTGAAAAAGAAGGTACTCCTGAAATAATGGGAATGATAAATAAAGTTAATCACTTAGTTTCTTTTGAAGAGATTAAATAATAATTTTCAGATATGGATTTAAGTAATTTGAAACCGGCTGAAGGTTCTACCAAAACAAAAAAGCGAATTGGCCGCGGACAAGGCTCAACTCGTGGTGGTACTTCAACACGTGGGCATAAAGGACAAAAATCTCGTTCCGGGTATTCAAAAAAAATTGGATTTGAAGGGGGACAAATGCCTTTACAAAGACGTGTCCCTAAATTTGGTTTTAAGAATATGAACAGAAAAGAATATAAAGCTATTAATATTGGTGAATTGCAAAAATTAGCCGAGGCTAAAAATTTACAAATTATTGATGCCCAAATTCTTATAGATAATGGTTTATGTTCGAAAAAAGATAATATCAAAATTCTTGGTAATGGAAAACTAACCTTAAAGCTTGAAGTTAAAGCAAACGCTTTCTCAAAATCAGCTGTTAAAGCTATTGAAAAGCTTGAAGGTACAGTAGTAACTTTGTAAATTAGTATTTGATGAAGAGACTTATAGAAACCCTGAAGAACATTTGGAAAATTGAAGATTTAAAATCTCGGATATTAACCACATTAGGACTAATTTTAATATATCGGCTTGGAACTAGAGTTGTATTGCCGGGAATTGACCCATCACAATTAGCAGCACTTAAAGATCAAACTTCAGGTGGTGTATTAGGTTTGTTGGATATGTTTTCCGGTGGAGCATTCTCAAATGCATCAATTTTTGCTTTGGGCATAATGCCATACATCTCGGCTTCAATTGTAATTCAACTTCTTGGTATGGCAGTGCCATATTTCCAAAAAATGCAACGTGAAGGTGAAAGTGGGCAACGTAAAATCAACCAAATTACAAGGTATCTTACTGTAATAATATTACTATTACAAGGACCAAGTTATTTGGCAAACTTGCATGCTCAATTACCGGCATCGGCATTTGTTTTGGGCGGAACTTTCTTTACACTTTCTTCTATGGCAATACTAACTGCAGGCACTATGTTTGTTATGTGGCTGGGCGAACGAATTACCGATAAAGGAATTGGTAATGGTATTTCTATTATTATTATGATAGGAATTATTGCACGCCTACCATCGGCCCTTTGGGTTGAACTTGTGTCAAGAATAAACGAACAAGGAGGTGGTTTGGTAATGTTCCTTGTTGAGATGATAGCACTGGCAGTTGTTGTTGCACTAACAATTTTGTTAATTCAAGGTACACGTAAAATACCTGTGCAGTATGCAAAACGTATTGTTGGTAATAAACAATACGGCGGTGTTCGCCAGTATATACCTTTAAAGGTAAATGCATCGGGTGTAATGCCAATTATTTTTGCACAGGCAATTATGTTTTTACCAATTGTTTTAGTTGGTTTCTCAGAAAGCGATGCAGCAACAGGTATTGCTGCCGCATTAGCTGACAGTACTGGATTTTGGTACAATTTTGCAACAGCGATATTAATCGTACTGTTCACATATTTCTACACAGCTATTATTATTAATCCTACGCAAATGGCTGAAGATATGAAAAAGAACGGTGGGTTTATTCCGGGAGTTAAACCAGGGCGTAAAACAGTAGAATTTCTTGATACGGTAATGTCAAGAATAACATTGCCCGGATCTATTTTTCTTGCATTAGTTGCAATTTTGCCTGCTTTTGCAATGATAGCAGGTATTGAAAGGAGTTTTTCATATTTTTATGGTGGTACATCGCTGTTAATTTTGGTAGGAGTTGTGTTAGATACCTTACAGCAAGTTGAAAGCCATTTATTAATGAGACACTATGATGGATTGATGAAAAGCGGTCGAATAAAAGGTGGACGTTCAGTAATTTAATTCTAAGAAGGTTTTTTTAGTTCTCTGATGATTTATCACATTTTGAAATAATCGAGAAATAATAAATTTTACAAAAGCATTATGGCAAAACAGCCTTCAATTGAACAAGATGGAACCATTATCGAAGCATTAAGCAACGCAATGTTTCGAGTTGAATTAGAAAATGGGCATGTTATTACAGCACATATCTCAGGTAAAATGCGTATGCATTATATTAAAATTTTACCAGGAGATAAAGTGAAAGTTGAAATGTCACCTTATGATTTAACAAAGGGACGTATAACATTTAGATACAAATAATTAAGTAGAGAGATTTTGAGATATTGGATAATGAGGCCGTCCTCAATTATTATTACTGATTATCTCAATACTAAAAAGTACAGTTATGAAAGTAAGAGCATCAGTAAAAAAGCGTAGTTCTGATTGTAAAATCGTACGAAGAAAAGGGCGTTTGTATGTGATTAACAAAAAAAATCCAAAATTTAAGCAACGTCAAGGATAATTTTATTTAACTTTGCAAACCGAAATTTTAAACAGTAATTTATGGCACGATTAGTAGGTGTTGATTTACCAAAGAATAAAAGAGGCGAAGTAGGCCTTACATATGTATTTGGTGTTGGACAAAGCTCGGCCCGTAAAATTCTTACCGAAGCTAAAATTGATTTTAGCACAAAAGTTAAGGACTGGACGGATTCAGAAATTGCGACATTACGTAAAATCCTGAATGAGCAATTTAAACTAGAGGGTGAACTTCGCTCAGAGATACAATTAAACATTAAGAGATTAATGGATGTTGGTTGTTACCGTGGAATACGTCACCGTATTGGATTGCCCGTTCGTGGGCAAAACACACAAAACAATGCACGTACCCGTAAGGGCAGAAAGAAAACCGTTGCAAATAAAAAGAAAGCAACTAAATAAGAGATAAGATATTATGGCACAAAAGTCTAAAACTACAAGAAAAAGAGTTGTTAAGGTTGAGGCCACTGGACAGGTTCACATACATTCGTCATTTAATAATATAATTATTTCAATTACGAATAATGATGGACAGGTTATTTCATGGTCGTCATCCGGAAAACACGGATTTAGGGGTTCAAAAAAGAATACTCCTTATGCTGCTCAAGTATCTGCTCAAGATTGTGCAAAAGTAGCATACGACTCAGGAATGAGAAAAGCAAAAGTATTTGTGAAGGGTCCTGGTACAGGTAGAGAATCTGCTATCAGAACTATTCATAATCAAGGTATTGAAGTGGTAGAGATTGTTGATGTTACCCCAATGCCTCATAATGGTTGCAGGCCTCCAAAAAGGAGACGTGTTTAATTTTTGAATTGATTAAAAAATTATTAGCAGATGGCTAGATATATTGGACCAAAAACCAAGATTGCCAGAAAATTTAGTGACCCTATATACGGGCCGGATAAATATTTCGAGAGGAAGAATTTTCCACCGGGGCAGCATGGTATGAACAAAAGAAGAAGAAAATCATCAGAGTATGGTAATCAGCTTAAGGAAAAGCAAAAAGCAAAATATACTTATGGTATACTTGAAAAGCAATTTGCTAACATGTTCCAAAAAGCACAACGCAACAAAGGAGTAACAGGCGAAGTACTTTTACAGTTGTTAGAGTCTAGGCTCGACAATGTAGTATTCCGTTTAGGAATTGCCCCAACAAGGGCAGGAGCCCGCCAGTTGGTTTCTCATAAGCATATTACCGTTAATGGTGATGTTGTGAATATACCATCATACACCCTTAAACCGGGACAAATTGTTGGTGTAAGAGAGAAATCAAAATCACTTGAGGTGGTTACAAATGCACTATCAAGTGAAAACCACAGCAAATACCCATGGTTAGAATGGAATGCTGATAATAAAAATGGTAAGTACCTTAATGTTCCTGAAAGAACTGAGATTCCTGAGAATATTAAGGAACAATTAATCGTAGAATTATACTCTAAGTAATTTTTATATTATGACAATTTTAGCTTTTCAAAAGCCCGATAAAGTTATAATGCTGGAAGCGGATGACCATATAGGGAAATTCGAATTCAGACCGTTGGAACCAGGTTATGGTAACACAGTTGGTAACGCGTTACGCAGAATATTACTCTCTTCGTTAGAAGGTTTTGCTATTACTACAGTTAAAATAGAAGGAGTAGAGCACGAGTTCTCTACAATCCCAGGAGTAATTGAAGATGTTACTGAAATTGCGTTAAATTTAAAACAAGTAAGGTTTAAACAGCAAATTGAAGACATTGATCACGAAAAAGTTTCAATAACTATTACCGATCAAGAGGTTTTTACGGCCGGTGATATTGCTCGTTTTATTACAGGTTTTGAAGTGTTAAACCCTGATTTGGTAATTTGCAAGCTCGAGTCTTCTGTTAAATTTCAAATGGAAATAACCATTAACAAAGGTAGAGGTTATGTTCCGTCAGAAGAGAACATGCCAATGGATGCTGAATTTGGTGTTATTGCATTGGATTCTATTCACACACCCATTCGCAATGTAAAGTATGCTGTTGAAAACTATCGGGTTGAACAAAAAACAGACTACGAAAAGCTTGTATTTGAAATTAAAACTGATGGTGCAATCCATCCAAAGGAAGCATTGAAAGAAGCAGCAAAAATCCTTATTTATCACTTCATGCTATTCTCAGATGAAAAAATTACTTTAGATTCTGATGATAAATATCAAGCTGAGGAGTTTGATGAAGAGGTATTGCATATGCGCCAACTTCTTAAAACAAAACTTGTTGATATGGATCTCTCGGTAAGAGCATTGAATTGCTTAAAAGCTGCCGATGTTGATTCACTTGGTGACTTATGTTCATACAACAAAAATGATTTGTTGAAATTCAGAAATTTTGGTAAAAAATCATTAACTGAATTAGAAGACCTGTTAGATTCAATGAACCTTACTTTTGGAATGGACATCAGTAAGTATAAACTTGAGAAAGAATAATTGAGATGAGACACAATAAAAGTTTTAATCATTTAAGCAGAAAAACAGCCCATAGGCATGCAATGTTGTCGAATATGGCGACATCACTAATTCTGCATAAAAGAATAAATACTACTGTAGCCAAGGCAAAAGCTTTAAAAAGTTATGTTGAGCCTTTGATTACTAAATCAAAAGTAGATTCAACACACTCGCGCAGGGTAGTATTTAGTTATCTTCAAAATAAAGAGAGCGTTTCTGAACTGTTCAGAGATATTGCAGTTAAAGTTGCAAATCGCCCGGGAGGATATACCCGTATATTAAAAACAGGTACCAGAATGGGTGATAACGCTGATATGTGTATTATTGAATTTGTAGATTACAATGAAGGATATACACAAGCTAAAGGAGGAGACAAAAAGAAAACTTCAACTCGCCGCAGAAGAGGTAGTAAAAAGCCTGCTGCTGGAGAAACAACTGAAGTAAACCAAAATGTTGCTGAAACCACAGAGGCTGAAGCTAAGACAGAAGATGCTGTTAAAACAGTTGAAACAGAAACAAAAGTTGAAGAAACTGCTAAAGAAGTTAAAACCGAAACCAAAGCAAAAGAAGCGCCAGTTAAGGAAAAAACTGAAGTAAAGGCTGAAGTAGCAAAAAAAGAACCTAAAAAGGTTGAGGCTGAGAAAGAAAAAAAAGAGGATAAAAAAGAAAAATAATCATATTCTAAATGTATTTGTAGAGGGATAAATTGCTTATATTTATCCCTCTTTTTATTTTAACTAAAATACGAGTACTCAAAAATCAAAAATTATATATTATGGGATTAATTGCAAATGTTCATGCTCGTGAAATAATGGATTCACGAGGCAACCCAACCATAGAGGTTGAGGTAACTTTAGATTGTGGAATTGTTGGCAGAGCCGCTGTGCCATCGGGCGCATCAACAGGTGAAAACGAAGCGCTTGAATTACGTGATGGTGATAAAATGCGCTTTTTGGGAAAAGGTGTACTTAAAGCTGTAGCAAATGTAAATGAAAAAATAGGTCCTGAATTATTAGGAATGCCTGCAACCGAGCAGGTTGGCATTGATAATAAAATGCTTGAACTTGATGGCACTAAAACCAAAAGCAATTTGGGTGCCAATGCAATTTTAGGTGTTTCGCTTGCTGCCGCAAAAGCTGCTGCCGAATATGTTGGATTACCTTTATACAGGTATATTGGAGGAACAAACGCTGTAACATTGCCTGTTCCAATGATGAATATTATTAACGGTGGTTCGCATTCTGATGCCCCTATTGCATTTCAAGAGTTTATGATACGTCCTATTGGTGCACCTAATTTTCGTGAGGGATTACGTATGGGCGCTGAGGTTTTTCATAGTCTAAAAAAGGTATTGCACAGCCGTGGCTTAAGTACAGCTGTTGGCGACGAAGGTGGTTTTGCCCCTGCATTGAAAGGAACTGAGGATGCTTTAGAATCAATAATTGAAGCAATTAAAAATGCCGGTTATAAACCCGGTTCTGATATTACAATTGCCCTTGACTGTGCTGCATCTGAATTTTATGTTAATGGAGTTTACGATTACACAAAATTTGAAGGTGCCAATGCCTCTAAAAGGACAAGCAAAGAGCAGTCTGATTACCTTGCTCAATTAATAGATAAATATCCTATTGATTCAATTGAAGATGGTATGGACGAAGGTGATTGGGACGGTTGGAAGATTCATAATGCTGAAATTGGTAAAAGATGTCAGATTGTAGGAGATGATTTGTTTGTTACAAATGTTGATTATCTTGCCCGTGGTATAAAAGAGGATTCTGCTAATTCAATACTTATTAAGGTAAACCAAATAGGTACTTTAACCGAGACATTGAATACTATTGAAATGGCTCATCGTGCCGGATACACTACTGTAACGAGCCACCGCTCGGGCGAGACTGAAGATTATACTATTGCCGATATTGCAGTAGCAACAAACTCGGGACAAATTAAAACAGGTTCATTGAGTCGTTCAGACCGTATGGCAAAATACAACCAACTGCTTAGAATTGAAGAAGAGCTTGGTGATTTGGCCGTTTATGGTTATAAAAAATAATTTATTTTTAGTATAGTAAGTGCGTCATAATACATTTTTATGTGTTTTGGCGCATTTTTTTATATTGGAATATTTGTAAGAATATAACCTTTATCGGTTCTTGAAGATTTTAGTACCCCGTTTGATAATTGCTTGAATTCTGATACGGTTTCTTCATCATCTACTAAAAAAATAAGGTTGGTGTCTAAATCAATAATTTTTTTAACCTGATCAATTTGGCTGACTATTCCCGAATGGTTTTTGCCATAGGCTAAAATAAGATTATCGTTCATAATATTGGCAATAACAACATCACTGTTTTTTATTTTAACCTTGTTTACAAAATCAAACGGATTAAGGTTATATAAATTAGAGTGTTGTAATTTTGCAATAAATTGCGGATTGCAAATTTGCTCAACTTTTTCAGAAAAATTGCAATTATTATATTTAGTCCCTCCGTAATGATTTTTAAAATTACCGTTTTTATTATAGTATAAATGATGCCCTTTACCCAGTTCTTTAATAAAAAACCAAATGGCAAGGTGTTTATTTATGTTTATGCAATCAATTAGTTCAGTTTTTTGCCAATTAATAAGGTTTTTAAAATGTTCGTAAAAACATGAACGAATTGCAGTTTCAATATTTTCAGCAAAAAAATCTGAGTAAGAGTTTTTAGTATTGGTAAGGTTATCGTCTCCTTTTAATTTTAGTAAAGCATCAACCACCGATTTAATAATTGCATTTGAAAAGATGTCAATACTAACAATAAATTTTTTCTCAAAAAGTGGGCTGAAATCTTCATGGTTTATATTCATCAAAACAATTGCTCGTATCATATAGCCAATATCTTCGGACGAAATAACTTCATTATTAAAATCTTGAAAAGCCATAAAAATTTCATCGACCGAAAATGAACAGTATTTACCTATTAATAGCCAATTATCTGCAAAAGCACGTAACTCCAATTGTAGTTCAGGGTCATGAAGGTTTTTGTAAAAACTAATTAAATCGGTATTTGAATCATTAAGCAAGCATGGGATGTTAGGATTGAAATACGATAAAGACTTTGCTGCACCTATTTTTACCTCAATGTAGCGATTAAATTTATTTATATCAATATTATGCATTTTGATTGATGTTGATTAGTTCATGCTAACTGTATTTCAAAAATACAACAATAAAAATAATGAATTGCATGTTAACCACCTAAATTTAGGTAAAATTAATTTAATACTATTAGCAGGTATTTTGACACACTCCAAAACTCCTCAGTATTGTTAATTACAAGGCTGTCAATAGGTTTTTCGCCATAAATAGTATAGCTATTTGAGGGGTGCGTAGTAATTATCTTAATCTTTTTTGCATGGTCAAATTCAAATACGTTCTCAACCCTTATATCAATCTCGGTAAAATATTCTTTATTAAAATTCTGGTTTATGTTTTTTCCTGCTCCAATACCTATAAAGCCACCTTTTTTATTAAGCACCTCCATCTGTTTTAGCTCTTTTTGCGAGCCAAATAAGTAGTAAGCTTTGTTTAGGCTTATGTCTTGTTCCTTTATAATGGACGATTTAACTTCGATATCCATTACCATGGTATCTAAACTGTACGTTAATTCATCTATTTTTAGGTTCATGTTCATAAGGTTTTTTCGTAGCTCAAGTATTTCGGCGTTTTTTTCGGCAAGTTTGGTTTGTAAATTTGCAATTGTATTTTGCAAGTCGCTGTTTTTAATATTTGCTTTTTTTAGTTGATATCTTAGTTGGGCTACTTTCTCCCTGTTTTCCTGCATCAGGTCATAAATCAAATTTATATCTTCGTTTATTTTTTGTTCGCGGGTACGCTGGTCTTCCACATTTGTGGCTGTCGATGCTATTATGTTTTCTTTGTCCTTAATGGCTTGTAGGTTTTCTTCAATTTCGTTAAAAGTGCCTATTATTGCATAAATAGCAGAATCTTTGTCGTTTACAAGTCGCTCTAAACTGTCATTTTTAACTTGTAGTTCTAAATCTGCTTTTTTATTAATATTACACATGGTAAACAAAAAAGCTACTGTTAATAAGGCAATCAATTTCTTCATAGTTGTATATGTTTAATTGGGTTTGTTTTTTTTAGAACGAATAATATGTTGTTTAATTTCAAATATAAGCTAATTTTTTGAAAAATATGTGTGATAAGTATGAAAATGTATAAGTTGTATGTTAAATAAAAAATATTACATTTGGCATCTTATTGTTTAATTATTCATAACACTTTTGAATTTATTTATGAGAACAAATAAATTTATAATCTTACGCAGCCGAAAAGAGTTGATTAGGATTAATACTGAAAATATACTGGTAGTTGTGGGCGATGCTTATTGTACAGGCATATATCTTGATGAGCCTGATAATTGTTTTACCAGTACAAAAAACCTAAAGGAGATAGAAAAACTAATCCCCCCCCTAACTACTTGAGAATCAATAAGAACACGATAGTTAATTTAAAAAGGGTTGTGAAAGTTGATATATCTTTGCGTAAAGCAATACTTGACAATGGTAATATATATAAGGTATCTGTACGTAAATTGCCTCAACTGCTTAAAACCCTAGAAACGTTAAACTGACAAACTGTTACGTTTACAAGGTTTGGTATTATGCTTATAAGATAACTGGGGGCATTTGTAAAATCAGCAACAATAGTATATACATTTATGGTGTTCAATTGAACCTGTTATTACTTAATTATTTAATAATTTAAATTTGTAGAATTATGAGAGTATTATTTTTAATATTAATAGTTTTTTTGTTTATCCAAGAAAATCATGGACAATCAGTACCAGAAGAGGTTATCCCTAATATCTATAAAAAGTTTTTTCGAATAAATGATAAAGATGTAAATCTATGTTGGGATATGAAATCAAGTGGGGGTTCTTTGTACAATATTTTTGGAAATAATTACTTAAATGTTAAAAACCAGCAATGGATGGTAATGCCTTTGTATCCGGAAGTGCCTGCTTTAGATACTGACCCAGGAACTAGTTCAAGCAATGAGTTTGTTCTTGTAAATAGGGCAACAGGTGGTGTGCTAGATAGGCATCATGGAGGGAACTTATATGTTTTTAATAGTGATTTTCATGGAGGTAAAAACCAAATATTTAAGCTTTTGGATATGGGATCTAATTATTATGCTATAAAATGTAGTGATATTTATTCAGTTGCAGATCTTTCTAGAAGTAATGGTAATAACAATCCTTTTACACATCCAGGTAGCAGTAGGAATAATATTTATTGTTTTAGCCCTCATTTTGGTAATAATCAACAGTTTAAGTTTACTTCAGTTGCAAGTATAGAAAAATCAAGTAGATTATCAGTTTGGAGAAAATCAAATATAAAAGGTCCTCCAAGTCCATATGATCTAGATGATAGAGGACATAGTGGAAAATATAATTATAAACAAGTTGCCCAAACAATTATACCATTTTTTTTAGTAAATGATGAGGGAGTAAACTATTTGTTACAAATCAGTATTGAAATTAATGAGAATTAAAAATTAAGGCAATGTTG
>CBDUWQ010000008.1:0-42577 GCA_965370965.1 uncultured Bacteroidales bacterium | reverse complement strand
TAATCAATATGTTAACTGCTTTTTCAAAAAGTTTATGAATTATTCAGGTTAGAAAAATCAAGTGAAGAATTTAAAAAATACAAAGAAACTCAAAAACAGATTGAAAAAGAAAATAGCTTGAAAGAAATAGAGCAAGACATAAGTAAATTATCAATGAAAATTAAAAATGGCAATAATGAATAGCCATTGCATAAGTCATATACATTCCGAAGAAAAATCGGAAAGATTATGGCTTGCCAATGTACAGGAAGAAATGAAAATTGTAGCAAATTTGAAAGATAAAATGACTAAAAACAAGGAATGCCAGTGCCTAACAAAGGCTATATGTGATTTGGGTAATGTGCTAATATTGAAGCTTATAGTATTAAATAAAATTAGTGATAAATTGAAAATTATTCGTTTTCAAAACCCCAAACTACGCATATCCCAAACGATATGATTATAAAAGCAAACTCTTATGTGTTCTTACATGTCTTATGTGGTTTAAAAGGCTAAGTGTTTCAACATAAG
Organism: uncultured Bacteroidales bacterium; assembly: GCA_965370965.1. Classification (GTDB taxonomy): domain Bacteria; phylum Bacteroidota; class Bacteroidia; order Bacteroidales; family SZUA-534; genus GH45. The sequence goes on along the minus strand of CBDUWQ010000008.1, from coordinate 42,067 downwards.
GCAATAACAAAAATATAAACGAATTAAAAAGAAGTTCACATATTACACGAATTACCACGAAATATAATTAGTGACAATTAGTGCAATTAGTGGACAAAAAAGATTGTTTGTGGATATTATAGATAAGTGTATTAATATCTATGATAAATTGCTTTAACACACAAGAGTATGATTATAAAAGCAAACTCTTATGTGGTTTAAAAAGTTAAGTGGTTTCAACATAAGGCAATAACAAAAATATAAACGAATGAAATACGATATAATAATAATTGGTGCCGGTCTTGGCGGACTTACTGCCGGAGCAAAACTGACAAAAGCCGGAAAAAAAGTATTGTTAATTGAACAACACGACAGACCGGGTGGATGTGCAACAACATTTAACCGCAAAGGGTTTGTTTTTGAGGTTGGCCTGCACGAAATGGACGGGCTTGACAAAAGGGATATGAAAACAAAAATATTCCGCGACCTTGGCGTGTTTGACGAGGTAGAGTTTTTAAAAGTACCCGAGTTTTACCGTTTTATTAATAGTAGGCATGAAATAACAATTCCGCACGAACCTGAAAAAGCGATAGAAAATTTAATTAAAAATTTTCCTGATGAGGAGAGTGGGATAAAAGCCTATTTTTACCAAATTTTAAATGCCAAAGCAAAGGTTAAAGAGATGGCAGGTAAAACAGAAAAGTCCATTGGCGAATTTCTCGACTCAATAATAACCAATAACGATTTAAAACTTGTGCTTTTGGGTAACCTTGGGTATTTTCACGACGACCCGTATTCACTTTCGTTAAACTATTACAGCATAGCTCAGGGCAGTTATTTTCAGGGTGGCGGCAATTTTATAAAAGGGGGGTCGCAAAAACTGTCTGATTACCTTGCCGGTTACATATCAAAAAATGGCGGAAAAGTAATACTTAAACATATTGTTACAAATATTATTACTGAAAATAGCAAAGCAGTTGGAGTAAAATATACCAAAAACCTGCAAAACCCATCGGAAACAGTTACTATGTTTGCCGATAATATAATTGCTAATGCTGCTATGCCTAATGTTGCAAAAACACTTTTGCCAAAGGAGTATGGTGAACCATTACAGCTAAAAACCGATAAGTTAGAGATAGGGGCATCATTATTAACCATTTATTTTGGTTTTAAAAAGCAGGTTAAAGATTTGGGCAACAAGTACTATTCAACTTTTATTTATGACGATTCGGTTAAAACACAGGCTGATATAAGAATAAACAACAGAACCGATTTTAATAAGCGCAGCTTTACATTTATTGATTACAGCCAAATTGATTCAGCACTAGCACCCAAAGGCAAAAGCGTAGGTGTTATTTGCTGCATTGATTATTACTCTGATTGGGATAAACTTAGCGAGCAGGAGTACAAGGCTAAAAAGAAGGAAGTTGGCGAGATATACATTGAGAGATTAGAAAAGCTTATACCCGGAATAAAAAACCAGATTGAGTATTATGAGGTGGGAACCTCTAAAACCGTGGCACGTTATACCTTAAATCCACAGGGAGCTGTTTACGGATTTGCACAAACACCCCAAAGGGTTATGTTTGATAAAATAGAGTCTATTGATAACCTGTATTTTGCATCGGCATGGACCAAAATTGGGGGAGGTTTTTCGGGTGCAATTTTTAGCGGTTATTTATGCGCATTTGATATTTTACGAAAACGATAATAGAATTATTTGTACCTTTCATATTTAAAATTTAAAACAAAAAACAATTATGAAAAAATTTACTATTGTATTTCTTGTTGCAAGTATTTTTATGGCTTGCCAACCAGAGGTAAACAAAAAAGCAGATGCTCCGTTAATCACAAAAAACACAATGGAGCTCACTTCAAAAATTATGACACCTGAAGTGTTATGGAGCTTTGGGCGATTAGGCGACGTGCAGGTTTCGCCATGTGGTAAAAAACTGTTATATGGGGTTTCATATTACAGTATTGAACAAAACAAAGGCAACCGCGAGCTGTTTGTGATGAACGTTGATGGTTCAGATAAAATACAGCTTACCAATACCCCTGAAAGTGAATATAACGCCATATGGCATCCCGATGGTAAAATAATTTATCTGTCGGCAAGTTCAGGTTCGGTTCAGGCATGGTGCATGAGTATTTATGGAACAGGTAAAAAGCAGGTTTCAGATATTGAGGGCGGAATTAGCGGTTTAATGTTCTCGCCCGACGGTAAAAAAGTGATGTTTACAAAAGATGTAAAAATTGATAAAACTACTGCTGATATTTATAGCGACCTGCCTAAAGCCGATGGGCGTATTATATCAGATTTAATGTACCGCCATTGGGATGTATGGGAAGATGGTAATTACAGCCATGTTTTTATTGCCGATTTCAACAAAAAAATTACCAATGCTAAAGATATTATGCCCAATGAACCATACGACTCACCAATGACACCTTTTGGCGGACTTGAAGAAATAGCTTGGAGCCCCGATGGCAGCAAGTTGGCATATACTTGTAAAAAGCTAAAAGGTAAAGCTTATACTTTGAGTACAAACTCCGATATTTATTTGTATAATCTTGAATCGGGCGAAACCAAAAATATGACAGAGGGAATGCTCGGTTACGATAAATCACCTTTTTTCTCGCTCGACGGTAAAAAAATGTATTGGTTAAGCATGGAACGTGCAGGTTTTGAAGCCGATAAAGACCGTTTGTTTGAGATAGATTTAGAGACAGGCGGAAAAAAATATCTTACCGAGAATTTTGATTATAGTCCGTTTAGTTTTGTATGGAACGGTAATGGTACTACATTGTATTTTGTAGCAGGGGTTAATGCTACCTTTCATGTTCACAAAATGGATGTGGCTACACAAGAGATAACTGCTATAACAAAAGGGCATTACGATTATCATTCGGTTGCACTTGCAGGAGAAGGCTTAATTGCCACACGTGTTGATATGACCAAACCGCAGGAGATATACAGCATTGATTTAAAAACAAACGAGGTTGCTGAAATATCGTTTGAAAACAAGCACTTGCTTGACCAGTTAACCATGCCAACCGTTGAAAAGCGCTGGATTAAAACCACCGACGATAGAGACATGCTTACTTGGGTTATTTATCCGCCAAACTTTGATAAAACAAAAAAGTATCCAACAATTTTGTATTGTGAGGGTGGACCACAATCGCCATTAAGTCAATTTTGGAGTTACCGATGGAATTTTAGCATGATGGCAAGCAATGGTTACATTGTTGTTGCGCCAAACCGCAGGGGCGTTGTTACAATGGGACAGGAGTGGACAGACCAAATTAGCAAAGACAATAGCGGGCAAGCTATGCAAGATTTGTTAAGGGCTATTGATGTTATGAAAGAAGAACCGTTTATTGATGAGGACAAACTTTCTGCCATTGGTGCCAGTTTTGGAGGTTTTTCGGTTTATTGGTTAGCAGGCAACCATCAGGGCAGGTTTAAGGCTTTTATCTCTCATTGTGGTGTGTTTAACTCCGAAATGGAGTATATGACAACCGATGAAATGTTTTTTGACAACTGGGAAAAAGGGGGTGCTCCGTGGGAGACCGATAATAAAACGGCTATGAAATCATATGCAGGCTCGCCTCATTACTATGTAAAAAACTGGGATACACCAATTTTGGTTATCCATGGCGAGCACGATTACCGTATTCCTTATCCTCAAGGTATGGCAGCTTTTAATAGTGCTCAGTTATTGGGTGTGCCAAGCAAACTTTTGTTTTTTCCTACCGAAACGCACTGGGTGCTAAAACCGCAAAACGGTATATTATGGCAACGTGAGTTTAAAGGTTGGCTTGATAAATGGCTAAAAGAGTAGAGCTTTCGTGCAAGCACTATATAATGATAATAAAAAAGGGAACCTCAAATATGGGTTCCCTTTTTTGAATATTTTTAAAGGATTTGTCAAAATTTCTACTCAAAACCAGCTCAAACTGTGACCGTATTTTAAATTGAACTCAGGTTACTACCAACCATTTTCATTGTTTTCGGCATTAGGGTCGGGTTTGTTTTTCTCTTTAAGGTCATAAAGGTATAATTGCAACCGCTCCCTAATGGGGTCGTTAAATAAAAGCATAAAACGTTTTATGGGGTTGTATTCAAAAGCCTCTTCTGTAATTCTTATTGCGGTTCTACCATCAAAATCTTTAATAGTAACTACTCTGTTTAAGTCGTGTCCGTTTTTACTCAGTATTAAACGTATGTAGTCGTTTTCGGTGGTTTTTTGTGTAATTAAAAGTACCGAATCTCCATTGGTGTAGTGTTCCATCCATGCATCTTGCCCATCAACAACCTCTTGTTGAACAATTGTATCTATATTTTGCCTCCATTTGGGCTCTTCCCAGTGATTTGTAATATCGCTAAGAATAAAAAAATACATTTTGTCAACTACCCCTTTTTCAATAATAAGACGCTCTTTAGGTTGAAAAAAACCAATAACCACAGGAGTCAAAATAATTACAATTAGTATTATTGATATTTTGGTTACTGTTTTCACAAGTTTTAGCTGTTATTAGTATTAATTTTCCTAAAGATAGAAAAAAATAGTGAAAATCTAAAGATATTATCGTTTTGCAAAATATAATTAGTGTCAAATCAAGTATGAGATTTCGGGTAATGTGATGTATTTTTTGAAATTTTTAGTAAAGCAAAAAAGAACAAGGTTTGGTGTGAAAAATTATGCTTGATTTGACACTAATGTTATATTATTGATTGTTAGTTTGAGACAAACTGGGGTTGTTGGATAAAATGAAAATGAGAGCCAAATCGCTCAAATGCAGCCTTATCCAAAGTTTCTTGATGGTTGGGGTGAGCAATGCTTATTATTAGCTTAGCCCTGTCTTGCAATGCTTTGCCATATAAATTTACTGCTCCATATTCGGTTACAAACCAGTGCATATTTGAGCGCGTGGTTACAACTCCTGCCCCAAGATGTAAAACAGGTGCAATTTTGCTCATTCCTTTTGCCGTTACCGATGGCATAGCAATAATTGGTTTGCCGCCGGGGCTCATTGAGGCACCACGAATAAAATCAATTTGACCACCAACACCCGAATAGTGTTTAGTGCCTATTGAATCGGAACATACCTGACCTGTAATATCAATTTGAATTGCCGAGTTTATGGCAGTAACTTTGGGGTTACGGCAAATCATATTAATATCATTTGTATAGCCAACATCTTTCATTACAACACCGGGGTTGTCATCAACAAAGTCGTAAAGTTTTTTACTCCCCATTAAAAAGGTTGATGTCATTTTGCCTCGGTCAATACCTTTTTGAGAGCCATTAATAATACCTTTTTCAACTAAGGGCAAAACCCCATCGGCAAACATTTCGGTATGTATTCCAATATTTTTATGGTTAAAAAGTTGTGATAATACTGCATTTGGTATTGCCCCAATGCCCATTTGCAAAGTTGCGCCATCCTCAATTAAACCGGCAACATTTTGCCCAATGGCAGCTTCAATTTTAGTAGGTTCTGCAAAATGTGCTTCAACCAAAGGAGTATTGTCTTCACAAAAAATATCAATACATGATGATTGAATCATGGCGTCGCCAAATGCCCTGGGCATATGCTTATTTATTACGCCAATTACAGTATCGGCTGTTTGTACTGCTGCCAGTGTGGTGTCAACCGATGTGCCTAACGATACATACCCGTGTTTGTCGGGTGGGGAAACCTGCACCATTGCAATGTTGACTTTTGTATATCCTTCGCGGATAAGTTTTTGTGTTTCATGCAAAAAAACGGGTATATAGTCGGCGTATCCGGCTTGAGTCTCTTTACGTACGTTATGTCCAACAAAAAAACTTTCAAGCTGAAAAATGCCTTCAAACTCTGCTGCTGCATATGGGGCTGGACCTTCGGTATGCAAGTGTTGTATTTTTACATTATAGAACTCCCTGTTTCTTCCTCTTGCGCACATGGCTTCAATTAGTTTTTGTGGAGCACAAGCCACGCTATGAATGTGTATGCGGTCGCCTGATTTTATAACTTTCACAGCATCACAAGGACTAATAATCTCAATATTATTTTGCATAATTTATCAATTTTAAGTATTCAAAAAAAACGATGGCAAAAGTACATGATGTGAGGTTATTTTGGGATGATAAAAATCAGCAATATTCAATGGTTAACTGCGAATAAAATATTTAGCTTATTTGCACCTAAATATCTAAAATGGAACTGTAATAGATTTTTATTTTAGATTTTTATGTTGTGTAGGTTTTATTTGCCACTCCCTTCTAATACGGTTTTAACGGTATAAATCATAATTTTGATATCGACGTACAGCGACATATTTTCAAGGTAGATAATATCAAATTGCAGTCTTTCAATCATTTCGTCAACATTTTCGGCATACCCGAATTTTACTTGTCCCCATGATGTAATTCCCGGTCGTACTTTAAAAAGCAGCAGGTAGTGTGGGGCGCGTTTAACAATTTGTTCAATATAAAACTGCCTTTCGGGGCGGGGACCAACAAGCGACATATCGCCAATTAACACATTATAGAATTGTGGAAACTCGTCAAAACGCATTTTTCGCATAAACTTGCCAAATGATGTAATCCTCGGATCGTTTTTACTGCTTAAGGCAGGGCCACTAATTTCCGAATCGATATACATTGACCTGAATTTGAATATTTTAAATGATTTACCGTATCTGCCCACACGCATTTGCGAGTATAGTACCGGACCTTTTGATGATGTTTTGACACCAACAATAAGAAAAATATAGAGTGGGCTTAATATTAAAAAAGCAATAAACGATACTACAATATCAATAACTCGTTTTATATTTTCTTGCCAAGCCGGCATTAGCTCATGCGATAATTCAATAAGCGGTATCCCAAAAAGAGACGACATACGAACTGAACCTGATAGAATATCGAGCAGGTCGGGTATTGCCTTAATCATGGCATTTGTGGCTTTGGTTTTTACCAAAATTTGTTTAATCTGCTCACGTTCCGATGATTCAATGGCAATAATAACTTCTTCAATCTTTTTTTTATTTATTATATCTATAAGGTTATCTAAGTTGCCAAGATGAGGGATATGGTTGCTTAATTCTGTTTTTGTATTTCCATTGATAGTAATAAACCCAATAATTTGTGTTCCTGACGATTTTGGTTTGCGGAGTAAATCATTATAAAGTTTAGTAGCCTTTTTGTTGCTACCTATTATTAATGTATGAAAACCAATAATTTGATTTTGAAGCTGATGTATAGTGGTAGTTGTAAAATATAGACGAGTAAAGTATGTTAAAACAAAATGCAGCCCCCAAAGAAAGAAAAATGATTGATAATAGGTTTTATATGAAATAATAGCATCATCTAAAATTATAACAAAAAATACTATTATCACTCCAAGAGTTGTAATAAATATGGTACGCCCCAACTCCTGTAACCTTGAGCGTCGGAAAATATTGTGATATTCGCCCGCCACATAATAAAGCAGTAACCAAAATAGAGGTATAAGAATAACTCCTTTGGTAAATGCAACATCACCTATTATATCGGTTATAAAAGAAAAATCAGGTGGTTGGGCAATAATAGTTTTTCGAAAAAGGAAAAAGGAAAACCACGACAGAGTAGCTGCGATATAATCAGAGATTATATATTTACAAACTTGTCTTTTTTGGTTTTTTTTCTTCATCATTACTTATCGCTATTTTGCACTATTTTAAAATCATCAATAAAAATTTTTGTACTTGGCTTTGACATATTATGGTATGCACGTATATATATTTTGTAGGCTGTACCCTCAGGATAATGTAGTAAAGGGTTGTACAAATCAATATATATTTTTCCCCATTCGGTTGAGCTGTGTACTACCAATAAACTATTTTCGGTTACTTGGTTTTGATAATTGACATAAAGCCCAATTCCAAATGGGATTTCACCTTTGTAGTTTAATTCTAAAAACATTCCTGAAGTTCCTAAGCTGGGACGCGATAATTCAGTAGTAGTTGATTCAAAAACGCTGTTTTCTGTATCTAAATAAATTCCACCAGAATGATTTCCTTTAAACATATCTTCATCGGTAATAACAAATACTGTATCGCTATTGCTGCTTTTTTCAAATTTATGACCATTTTCAAAATCCTCATCCCAAATAATGTTTGCCCATAATCCATATGTAGTTTGGGGAGTTATTGTAACTACTTCAGAGGGTTTAAAGTCAATGGTTTTTTCAAACGGTTTATAGTATGGATAATATGAACGTGTATTGCCCATCCCGTTTACCTTGATGCCGGCTTTAAGTGTAACCTTAGATGAACCTTCGGCTATTATTGGGAATTTTGCAGGCAGTTCAAAAACACCTATAAAATCACCATCTACATTTACCCAAACATCTGTAATGCCAATAGCATTTTCATGTTGTAATGTAAAATCAGGAATCTCCAAATATCCCGGAATAGGCACATTAGTATCATCGCATCCTGAAATTAAAAAAAGCAGAATTATATAGAGGATAATAGTAAGCTTACAACGCATCTAACAATTTATTAATATTTTATTAACGATTTTTTAATTAAAATATTGCAAAGAAAGCAAAATTTAAGAGGGGTTAAAAAATGTTAATGCTAATACGCAGCTTTTCTTTAACTTTTTCAATTACTTGTTGTGTAACTATCTCGTTTTCAATACTGTTTTTTGGGGTTTTATGATTTGTAACATTAAAATGAAAATTGGTTAATTGCTTGCCTATAATTTTTAAAATGGTATTATCGGCAATAGGGGTATTATGGTACACCTTACCGGTGTTTTGTTGACTAACCAATTGATTTTCAATTAAGTCTAAATTAAAAAAGCCATTGTATTCAAAGCATTTTATCTGATTAATATTTTGTTTTTCTATAGCATTTACAACAATTTCTGATACGCTGCCATTGTCAAAGTCTAAGCGTATTTTAATAATATCGGGCACTTCATTAAAAGCTGAAATAGTATTTACAGTAACTTTTTTTATATTGGTTTTAAAAACCGATAATACAGCATTAATTATAGATCGGGTTTTTGCCAATAGGTTTTTTTCAGATGAATTGGAATAATTATAGTTTAGTAATAATGGTTTTTTGCTTAAGCTTAAAAACTCTTGAAATGTATTGTTAAATATAATAGGTTGTTGTATTTGTATTATTCCACCAGCCTCTTCGTGCAATTTCATTAATTGAATTTGCTCATTATATGATATGTTGTTTATGCTGTGCAAAAATACCGAACATGAGTATTTCACGGCCATCTCAATTAATGGTAAATAAATTTTTTCATCTGATGCAAAAACTATAGCCTCCGATTGTTTTAATAACTCTTCAAAACTCAAATATATCAGATTGTGGTTAATGTCTTTAGGAGTTTTAAATTGGAAACATGGATCAAAGACCCCTACTAATTGAAAATAGTTATTACCATTAATTAATGAAATATATGGTTTGCTGTGGTTTTTACCGACAATACCTATTTTAAGCATAAAAAATAAACTTTTTACAAATCTAATTTTTTACCTTCTATAAAATATGCTAACCTTAAATTGTTATTAACCTCATGTTGTTAATAAAGCAGTTTTAACTATTATTAATTGGGAAAAACATTAAATTATTGGCATATAATTTTTTTTAAAGTACTACGTTAAAATGTTGCATGTGTAGCATATTTTATTTTATTTTAAAATAAAATAGTAAATACTAGTAAAAGGGTGTAAATAGATTAAAATTTTTATTAATTTAGATACACAATTAAATATGCAAAATAGTTTCATCCGTTCATAGTTTTTTTCAATGGGCAGATGAAAAATGTGAAATTATGGAATTGATAGGTTATTTAAAAAAGCATTTTGGATTTGATACCTTTAAAGGTAATCAAGAGGGCATTATTAAGAATTTGCTGGCAGGCCGTGATTCTTTTGTTTTAATGCCAACAGGTGGTGGCAAGTCTCTTTGTTATCAGCTGCCTGCAGTTATTCAAGAGGGAACAGCCATAATCATATCACCATTAATAGCATTAATGAAAAATCAGGTTGATGCTATGCGTAGCTTTAGTGAAGAAGACGGTATTGCACATTTTTTAAATTCGTCTCTTTCAAAAGCCGAGATAATGAAAGTGAAAACAGATATTTTGGAGGGTAAAACCCGCATGCTTTATGTAGCTCCTGAATCGCTGACTAAAGAAGAGAACATAAAGTTTCTTCAGCAAATAAAAATATCGTTTTATGCCATTGATGAGGCACACTGTATCTCAGAATGGGGACATGATTTTAGACCTGAGTACCGACGTATTAGATCTATTGTTGAGGAGGTTGGAAAGGCGCCCATAATTGCATTGACTGCAACGGCAACTCCAAAAGTACAGAATGATATTCAAAAAAACCTTGGTATGTTAAAAGCCGATGTTTTTAAGTCGTCGTTTAACAGACCTAACCTTTATTATGAGATACGACCAAAAAACAATGCCACAAAAGAGATTATTCAAATTGTAAAAAATAATCCGGGCAAATCAGGTATTATTTATTGTTTAAGCCGTAAAAAAGTTGAGGAACTCGCCGAAACACTTCAAGTAAATGGTATTAATGCACTTCCTTATCATGCCGGAATGGATTCGGCAACACGCTCTGGTAATCAGGATAAATTTTTAATGGAAGATGTAGATGTTATTGTGGCTACAATTGCATTTGGTATGGGTATTGACAAACCAGATGTGCGGTTTGTAATTCATTATGATATACCAAAAAGTCTTGAAGGATATTATCAAGAGACTGGTAGGGCAGGAAGAGATGGGGGAGAGGGTAGATGCATTACATTTTATTCCTATAAAGACATTCAGAAACTTGAGAAATTTATGCAGGGCAAACCTGTGGCCGAACAGGAAATAGGAAGGCATTTGCTGCTTGAAACCGTTTCGTATGCTGAATCGGCTCTTTGCCGAAGAAAACATTTATTACACTATTTTGGGGAACGATATACAGTTGAGAACTGTGAATCCTGCGATAATTGTTTAAATCCTAAAGAGCAATTTGAGGGTAAAAATGAAATTGTAAAGATTATAATGGTTGTGTTAGCTGTTAAGGAGTATTTTAAAGCCGACCATATTGCCAATATACTTTGCGGCACTTCCGATTATGGTATTAAAGCGTATAAGCATCATAAAATAGAAGAGTTTGGGATAGGAAAGGATAAGGATATTAAGTTTTGGACCGGTGCTATTAGACAGGCACTTATAGTAAGATTATTGAGCAAGGATATTGAAAATTATGGATTGTTGAAAGTTACTAAAAAAGGGCATGAATATTTAAAGAACCCAGTATCGTTTTTACTTGTGCAAGATCATGATTATGAGAAGGAAGATGAAGATTTAAAAGATCCTCAGGGAGGAGGAGGCTCGGCAGACCCAAACCTGTTTAGCATGTTAAAAGATTTACGTAAGCAAATTGCCAAAGAAAAAGGCTTACCCCCATTTGTTATTTTTCAGGACCCATCGCTCGAAGATATGGCAATTCATTATCCAATATCACCAGAGGAGATGCAGAATATGACAGGGGTTGGGACAGGTAAGACTAAACGATATGGCAAAGAGTTTTGTAGTTTAATTAAAAAGTATGTTGATGAGAATGAGATAGACCGCCCAATTGATATGGTTGTGAAATCGGTGGTAAATAAATCGGGTTTAAAGGTGTATATTATTCAAAGTATTGACAGAAAAGTATCGCTTGATACTATTGCAAGCTCTAAAGGTATGGAGATGAATGCTCTTTTAAAGGAGATAGAGGCTATTGTTTATTCGGGCACAAGAATAAACATTGACTACTACATAAATGAGGTTTTGGATGAAGACCATCAGGATGATATTTATGAGTATTATAAAGAGGAGGCCGAGAGTGAGTCGATTGATGAAGCATTGAACGAACTTGGTGAGGATGAATTTACCGAGGAAGATATTAGATTAATGCGCATAAAATTTTTATGTAACGAGGGGAATTAGTTCACTTATTTTGCACCCCTTTTTCCTTTCTACTTTGTTAAAAATTTAAACCGTAGCTATGGTTATGCTTAAAATAAACCGCCCTGGGAAAAGGCGATTTATTCTCAAAAATCAATATTAAGTGAATGATACAAACCAATAAAACTCAGTTATTAAACCAAGCCATTCACACTATTGGCAGTGGATATATTTTTTAACCAACTGGGCAATCTCTTTATGTTTGCCATATAAGTTTTCGCTTAGTTGCTGATCATCATATGATTGTAGCATTTTTATTGTATTATCAATAATGCCTTTTGGAAAAATATGTTTGTTTTCGTAAAATGCCCGTTGCTCCTCTAACCTTTTTGCCGATTCGTAACACGAATTTGGAAGGCTTTTTAATTTGCTCTTCTCAATTTTATTTTTTTCCTCAAAAATGTTTACAGCAACATATAGTTTTTTTGCTATAGTTAACCCATCGGGCATGTTTAAACCATGCTGTGCTGCTATTAAGATGCCTGCAAAATAATAGAAAATATTAGCACTGCCATCGCCCGAGCGAAGTTCGCAAGTTTGGTTAATTCCTATTGTAGAATCACTATTTTCATTTGGGTTTTCATTTTTAATCATTTTTAAATCGCCTAACCAACCAAGTGGCACACGAACTAAAACCGACCTATTTCTATCGCCCCAGCAAATATTTGTAGGAGCCTCTTGGTGCGGAACTAATCGAAGATAGCTTGTAGGAATGGTGTTGCCAAAAGCTGTTAACGACCCTGCCATATCTAAAACTCCGGCAATTGCTTTTTTTGCGGTATCGCTCAGTTTATTGTTTTCAATCATTAGGTTTACTCCATCTTTTTCAATTAAAAAATGAACATGTAAACCGCTGCCTGCTTTTCCTACTGTAATTTTTGGAGCAAAACTTATTAGAATGCCGTATTTTTTTGCCAACATGCGCAATATCCATTTGGCAATTATAAGTTCAGTTGCTGCGTCTTCAACATTAATAGGTAAAAACTCTATTTCTTGCTGTTCGTAATAGTATTTCTCATCATAAAAATTACCCACTTCCGAATGGCCATATTTTATTTTACCGCCGGCTTGCGAAATAAGGCGCATGGCTTCCATTCTAAACTCTTGCCATTTGGTAAAAGGCTCTGAGGCGTGGTAGCCTTTTTGGTCAGCAGCAGGGTAAATTTCATTTTCAGGAATGGGCGTAATAATATAGTACTCTAATTCGCCCATGGCTTTAAAAGTGCATCCTGTTTCATCTTTAAATGACTTGTGTGCTTTTTTTAGAATATTTTCAGGGGCACTTTCCAAAGGCTTACCCTCGCTTGTATAAAATGAGCATAAAAAGTCTAATGTTGGAACTTTAGAAAAAGGATTGATAAAAGCAGACCTGTACCGGGGCACAACATATAAATCGCTTGATGCAGCTTCAATAAATGAAAATAGGCTTGAACCATCAACCCTTTCGCCGGTAGTAAGCAACGAGTCAATATGCTCAAGGCTTGATATTATAAAAGAGAGTGTTTTAAGGCGACCGTCTTCGGCAACATACCTAAAATTAATCATCTCAATACCATTGTCTTCAACAAACTGTATTATGTCTGATTTGGTAAAATCGTGAGCAGGTTTTCTTAAATACCTTACAAGTTTATTAGGGTTTAATGCTATTTCGTTCTCTTTCATTTGTTTATAATTAATTTTATATTAACGCTTCAAATGTAGTATTATAAGAAAATTACAAAAACGTTTACAGTATGTTGTAAAATAGCCACTAATGGTGTTAAGTAGCATTATTATACCATTTTAAAATTAAAATTACTGGTATAATGCCAATGTAGAATCAAAACTGATATACAAATGCTAATGAAGTATATCGGTAACTTTGATTCACAATCGGTATTATATGTCTTTTGCTACTCCTTTTAGTAGTGGGACAAATGAAAACTTGCCGAACTCCTCTTTTTTTAGTTCGCCTTTCTCGGTTTTTGTTATGCGGGTCATGGTTTGAACTGTTGTGCCAAGGGGTACAACAAGTATTCCTCCGGGTTTTAGCTGCTGTGTCAGTTTTTCAGGAATTTCAGGCGCTCCTGCTGTAATAAGTATTTTGTTAAAAGGACCATAGGTTGGTTTGCCAAGATACCCATCGCCATAAAAAAACTGTGGGTTGTAGCCTAATTTGGGCAGGAAGTGTTGTGTTTTTTGAAATAATTCGCGTTGGCGTTCAATGGTAAATACTTTAGCGCCAAGTTCAATTAAAACAGCAGTTTGATAGCCCGAACCTGTACCTACCTCTAATATCTTATCTCCCTTTTTTATTTGTAACAGCTCAGTTTGTAAAGCAACAGTATAAGGTTGTGAAATAGTTTGCCCACTACCAATAGGAAAGGCTTTGTCAACATATGCAAAATTCACAAAGGCACTATCCATAAACAGGTGGCGGGGTATTTTACCAATAGCCTTAATAACTTTTTCAGATTTAATGCCTTTTTTGGTAATCTCTTTAACTAATTGTTGCCTAAGCCCTTTTTCTTTAAAGCCGTCGCTAATCATATATCACTTTATATTATTGGGCTACAATATATAAATTTTTATGAGTATGAATATTCTTTCGGGTTAATTTGTACATTTGTTGCAAACTAAAAACTGTTTATTATTTTGAATGCTGAACTGTTTATTGCAAAAAAAATAACCCAACAGGGCGATGATAAAAAGCAGATATCGGGGCCTATTGTAAAAATTGCTGTTTTTGGGATTGCCTTGGGCTTATCGGTTATGATACTTTCGGTAGCTATTATTACAGGATTTAAAAATCAGGTTTCGGGCAAAGTAATAGGGTTTGGATCGCATATACAGGTAACAAATTTTGACTCAAACCGTTCATTTGAAACACAACCAATTAGTCGCTTTCAACTATCACAAACTTTATTAAACAGTATTAAGGGCATTAAGCACTCGCAGGTTTTTATTACAAAATCGGGTATTATTAAAACTAAAAATAATATTCAGGCTATTGTTTTAAAAGGTGTTGATGGTGGGTATGACTGGTCGTTTTTTGAAAAAAGTTTGGTTGAGGGTAGTACTATTACTATTAACGATTCAATAAAATCGAACCAAATACTTATTTCCGAATATGTGGCAAAACTTTTAAAATTAAGTTTGGGCGATAAGCTTATGGTATATTTTGTTCAGGATCCACCGCGCATGCGTGTTTTTAAAATAAGTGGGTTATACAAAACCAGTATTGAGGATTTTGATAAGGCTTTTGCTATGGTTGATATGCGGCATCTGCAAAAACTTAATAATTGGGAAAGCAACCAAGTAAGCGGGTATGAGATAATTATTGACGATTATAATAAGTTAGAGGCGTTAACCGATAGTGTTTATGAGATTGCCGGATACCATTTTACCGAGAATGGGACGAAATTAAAAATTGTAAATATTAGGCAGCTTTACCCTCAAATTTTTGATTGGCTAAACCTACAGGATGTGAATGTTTGGATAATATTGATTTTAATGGTTGTTGTTGCCGGTTTTAATATGATATCGGGTGTGTTGATACTTATTTTAGAACGCACAAATATGATTGGCTTGCTTAAGGGTTTAGGTTATAATAATTGGAGGATAAGAAAAATATTTTTGTACCAAAGTGGCTTTTTAATTGTACGTGGTCTGTTTTGGGGTAACATAATTGGCATTACACTATGTTTTGTTCAAAAGTATTTTGGTATAATACCGCTCGACGAGGCTACCTATTACATAAGCAAAGTTCCCATAAATTTAAAAATGCTGCATATTATATACTTGAATTTTGGAACACTGTTTATAATAGTTATTATGATGGTAATTCCCTCGTATTTAATAACTAAGATAAGTCCGGCAAAAGCAATAAAATTTAATTAGAAACATTATTTTTGTTCATCTGTAACACCTTTTTCGGAGTTTTGTGTTTTTGGGGTTTTTCTATAAAACCTCCTTTTATTATTTGACATTTTTTTTATAGGAGGGGTTTTGTCTGTTTCAGTTGTATTTTTTTGAGTATCTACGTCTGTAGCAGCAGGTTTATTTGTTTTATCAGCCTCTTTGGTTTTTAAGTTGCGATTACTTCTGTTAAATTCTTTTCTAATATGTCTAATATCTCTGATAAGAGCAGTATTTATACCCTCCATCGAGATATTTATATCATCTTTTTGATTTACTAAATCAACTTCA
The DNA here is from genome assembly GCA_965370965.1 of uncultured Bacteroidales bacterium. Classification (GTDB taxonomy): domain Bacteria; phylum Bacteroidota; class Bacteroidia; order Bacteroidales; family SZUA-534; genus GH45. The sequence goes on along the minus strand of CBDUWQ010000008.1, from coordinate 25,877 downwards.
CTAATTTTTTTGTTGTATGAAATCCTAAAGGTATTTATAACTGATAATATTAAGGCCACAATTGCCACAATTAAAGTCAATAAAACAGCTAAACTACTTGTATTAAAGCTGTTGGTTGTTTCGGCAACTTGCGCAAAAATGTTCTCTGATGCTATTGCCATTATACTAAATAAAACTACTTTTTTAATCATAAATATATTTTTTAATGTAAAATTAAATTAATTGAAATAAGCAAAAAACATATTGCCTATCCAAAAATAGATAAACAACCCAATTACATCGTTTGTGGTTGTAATAAAAGGACCGGTTGCCAATGCCGGGTCAACTTTAAACCTGTTTAATGCCAAAGGTACAAAAGTACCAAATAGTGATGCAAATACAATAATAGATAAAAGCGCTGTGCTTACAGTAATTGTAAATGCAAACGAATCGCTAAAAGCATAATTATATAAAAAAACCAACCCGCTGCATATAAAACCATTTAAAAGGGCAATGCTCAGTTCCTTTAATAATTTTTGCGATGTAGTTTCAAGTCCTAACGAGTTATTTGCCAACCCTTGTACTATTATTGATGATGATTGAATGCCAACATTGCCGCCCATAGCTGTAATTAACGGTATAAAAAATGCCATTTCCGGATAAATTCCAATTTGAATCTCAAAATGACCAATTACTAATGCAGCAAGAACACCGCCAATAAGTCCTATTAAAAGCCATGGTATGCGCGCTCGGGTAAGTTGAAATATGGTGTCAGATGCTTCAACATCGCTACTGATACCCGAAATCATTTGGTAGTCTTTTTCAGCCTCCTCTTTAATAACATCTACAACATCATCAATTGTTATTCGTCCTTTAAGCTTGCCTATGCTGTCAACAACCGGTATGGCTACAAGGTCGTATTTTTTCATAATATTGGCAACCTCTTCTGATTTTGTATCAGTTTTAACTGAAATTATATCTGTGTCACAAATATTTTTCACTATTGTTTTTCCGGTTGCAAGTAAGAGTTTTTTTAGTGGCAGTGTTCCTTTAAGTGAATTATTGTCGTCAGTTACATATACGAAGTAAACTTCATCAACTTCTTCGGCCTGCTTTCTTATCTCATCTAAACAAGTTGAGATTGTCCAGTTTTCGTTAAAAACAATAAGCTCAGTTGCCATTAAACCACCGGCCGTATCTTCGTCATATTTTAAAAGGTCAATAATGGTACCTGCTTGTTCAATATCACTAATGTGAGATAGAACTTCCTCTTGTTTGTTTTCGGGTAACTCGGCAATAATATCGGCCGCATCATCCGAGTCCATGTTATTGATAAATTCCGCGGCAATTTCTTTTCCGGTAAGGTGATCTAAAAAACGTTCGCGGATATCCTCTTCAAGCTCAACCAATAAGTCGGCTGCAATCTCTTTGTCTAAATGCAGGTTGACATATTTGGCCTCCTCAATATTTATTTCGTCAAAAATTTCAGCAATATCAGCAGGGTGCAATTCATTGGTAAGTTCTATTACCAGCTTTTTGTCTTGCTGTTGTATGGCTGTTTTTAGCGCATCAAGGTATTGTCTTGTTAATTCAAAACGCATATTACGTTTTTTTAATTGTTTGTTAGCAATTTTTCAATAATCAAAGTCAGCTCAATAAATTCGTTAACACCTAACTGTTCAGGGCGTTTTCGGAATATTTCGTTTTCAGGCTTCAAATTTAATAAAATACTTTTTAAACTGTTCGATAAAGTTTTTCTGCGCTGATTAAAACCTGTTTTTATTACCCTAAAATACAGTTTTTCATTGCAAGGTAACATTTTGGTTTTATTGCGCACTATACGTATTACCCCCGATTTAACTTTTGGCGGCGGGTCAAAAACATTTTCGTTAACTGTAAAAAGGTATTCAATTGAATAAAAAGTTTGTAATAGTACGCTTAAAATACCATAAGTTTTTGAACCGGGTGGTGCTGCCAGGCGTTCAGCAACCTCTTTTTGAAACATTCCTACCAACTGGGAGACCAAATCGCGGTTTTCAATTACTTTAAACAATATCTGGCTTGAAATATTGTACGGAAAATTACCTATTATGCTAATTGGGGATTGAAAGTGGCTGTGCAAATCGAGCTTTAAAAAATTACCTTCTATAATATTGCGTGAAAGTTGTGGGTAATTATCTTTTAAGTATAATATTGATTCTGTATCAATTTCAACAGCAAATACTTTTTGTTCCTTGTTCTCTAATAAAAAGCGAGTTAATATACCCATGCCTGGACCAATTTCCAGCACAGTTTTTGGTGCATCAATTGTAAAACTTTCAGTAATTTTTTTTGCAATATTTTGGTCTTTTAAAAAATGCTGACCTAAATGTTTCTTTGCACGAACTTTATTCATTAATAATTAATTAGGTGTGTTGCAATTTACATTTATTAATGGTAGGTGCTGTTGAAAAAGATAAAAATATGCATTTTATATGGTTTTTACATTTAACACACTTATATTAGTGCATAATGAAAAGGGGGAAAGTAATATTTCAGGTTTTAAAGGTTCTGATAGTTATTATCAGTATCGGATATATTGCTTTTAAGGTATATTCTGAAAAGCAAAGCATGTTAGTTTTTTATGAGTTAAAAAGCTACAATTTTATTGATTGGATTTACTTGCTTACAGCAATTTTTCTTATGCCTGTAAATTGGGTGTTAGAGTCGATAAAATTCAAGTTGTTGGTTAAGCATTTGCAAATTATTAGTTTACACAAATCAATTAAAGCTGTTTTGGCAGGTATAACAGTATCAATATTTACACCAAAAAGGATAGGCGATTTTGGGGGCAGGATATTTGTGCTTGAAACCAAAAATAGGGCAGCAGGAATATTTGCAACATTGTTAGGAAACCTTTCGCAATTGCTTATTACCTTAATTGTGGGCAGTGCACTTTTTTATGTTTATTTACCCATGAGCACGGTTTTTAAAGATATACACATAAATATTTCTTTATTATTTTTAATAACTGCTGTAGTAATTATTATGTGTTTAACCGTCTATTTAAATATATCGAAAATTGGGATGATGATTAAAAAAATCTCAGCATTAAATAAACACAGTGATTTTATTTTATTCGTTCAGAAATATAAAAAAAAGGAGTTGCTTAATTTTTTGTTAATTAGCTTTTTAAGATACATAGTTTTCACATTCCAGTTTTTTATGCTAATGAGGTTTTTTGGAATTGAAATTTCGTATTTTAAGGCAATTGTTGGAATAAGCCAAGTATATTTTCTAATGGCACTTGTGCCAACTTTTGCTTTGGGAGAGTTGGGGGTAAGAGGTTCAATAGGAGTTTTTATATTGGGTGCTTTTACAGCTTTTTCTTCTGGTATAATTGCAGCATCGGTACTATTATGGATTATTAACCTTGCTGCTCCTGCTATTTTAGGAACTTATTATTTGTCTAAATTGAGATATTAATATTTTGTTTTAAATTTTAGATTGAAAGAGATTGAAGAAGATTGAAAAAAAATGACATTGCTAAAAAATGACATTGCTAAAAAATAACATTAAGAATTATGATTGATTATTTACTGTTGACATTGGGAATTGCCCTTATTATTATTGGGCTTATTGGGTGTATAGTTCCTGTATTGCCGGGGCCGCCCATTAGTTTTTTGGCACTTTTGGCATTAGAGTATTCAAAATGGGGACCATTTAATTCTGATTTATTGTGGACATTTGGTTTTATAGCCATTGCAGTTACAGTACTTGACTATATTGTGCCTATTTGGGGGACAAAAAAATTTGGAGGTAGCCGTGCAGGTATATGGGGGGCTGCAATAGGTTTGGTTATTGGTTTGTTTTTTGGGATTTTAGGTATAGTACTAGGGCCATTTATTGGTGCTTTTTTGGGAGAGTTAACGCAAAACACACAATCGGATAAAGCATTAAAAGCTGCTTTTGGCTCATTTATTGGGCTGTTAATGGGTGTTGTTTTAAAGCTGATAGCTTCGGGTATTATGACTTTTTATTTTTTTAAAGAGTTAATTGGTTAACAGGGGGTTTGAAAAAAAAAAGAGGAATAAGTTATGTAAAAAATTAAATGCTAATATTTTATTAAAATGAGAATACTAATTGCATATGGTACACACCATGGGAGTAGTGAAAAAGCTGCTATAATACTAAAAAGCATGTTAAAAGCCGAAGTTGTACTCCATAATTTAAAAAACGAAAATAAAGTTGATTTAAAAGGGTTTGATTGTATAATAATTGGCGGTTCAATTCATATGGGAGCAGTTAACAAAAAGGTTAAAAAGTTTTGTGATGATAATACCGATATTTTATTAAGTAAAAAAAACGGCATTTTTTTATGTTGCATGGATAAAGAAAAAGCACAAACACAGTTTGAAAACTCCTTTGACGAAAAATTAAGAGTGAAAGCTGTTGCCAATGGGCTGTTTGGAGGAGAATTTTTATTTGAAAAAATGAATTGGATTGAAAGGTTAATGGTAAAAAAGATTACAGGTGTGCATAAAACAACCTCTGAAATTAGCGAGGAGGCTATTGGAAAGTTTGCTAACCTGATTAATTCATAAAAAATGAATTAATCACCGAAGGTCGACTGAATTTGCTGAATTAAGTCAAGGGTAACTCTCGAAAAAGTTATAATGAATTGATTGTGCCAAATTAAAACATTCAATTAGTTAAAAGAGATTTTATTAACCATCTTTGCAAAAAAAAAACAGAGAACATGCAAATAAGTGGAAAAATAATGGATCCCATTGGAAGGTTAATGGGATTAAGGTATAAATCACATCCTTGGCATGGCATTGATATTGGAGATGAAGCCCCTGAAAAAGTTACTGCATTTATTGAAATGGTACCCACCGATACCGTTAAATACGAAATTCATAAAAAAAGCGGCTATTTAATGATTGACCGCCCCCAAAAGTACTCAAATATTATACCTGCACTTTATGGTTTTTTACCGCAAACATATTGTGGTAAAAGGGTAGGGGAACTATGTATGAAAAAATCTGGTAAAAAAAATATTGTTGGCGATAGCGATCCGCTTGATATTTGCATTTTAACCGAAAAAACCATTACCCATGGCGATATTTTGGTGCAATGTATCCCAATTGGTGGGTTTAGGATGATTGATGGCAATGAGGCCGATGACAAGATTATTGCAGTACTTAAAAATGATGCTACCTATGGTCAAATAAAAAATATATCGGAACTGCCGACTATTGTGGTTGATAGGTTGAAACATTATTTTTTAACTTATAAAGATTTGCCGGGAGCCGAGGTAAATACCGAAATAACAGAAATTTATGGGTATCCAGAAGCATTGGAGGTAATAACTGCTTCTATGGATGATTATAGCGATTGGCTTGATAATATTCACTTTGCGCTTTCAAAAGTTTAAGGTTTGCAGTTTATAAAAGAGAATAGGTTATTGATAATTTGGTGGGCTGTTGCATATGCAATAGCCTTTTGTTGTTTTGGCAACAGTTTTACTTCTTGTAAAAAACAAAACGGAAAAAGCCAACCCGATACACTAATCTATTTTTCGTTTACACAGAAACAGAAGCTTGAACTTAATGATTATTTTAGCAATAAGCATAGCAAGCAAGGTTTTAATGGAGTGGTTTTGGTTGGCCAAAAAGATTCGGTTTTTTATGGCAAATCGTTTGGTTTTGCCAATTATAAAAAGCGTGATACTCTATCCTTAAACTCCACCTTTCAGTTGGCATCGGTATCTAAGCAGTTTACAGCAGTTGCCATATTGCAGCTATATCAAAATGGGCAATTAAACTTAACTGATAGTATCCGGAAATTTTATCCCAATTTTGGGTATAAAGGGGTTACAATACACCAGTTATTAACACATAGGTCGGGGCTGCCAAATTACCTCTATTTTATGCAGCACATACCAACTACATACGATACTATTATATATAACCAAGATGTTGTTAATGAAATGATTGCAAAAAAGCCCAAAGCTTATTACAGCCCAAATCGGCGTTATCATTATAGCAATACCGGATATGCCCTGCTGGCGGCAATAGTTGAAAAGGTTTCGGGTCTATCATTTAATGAATACATTAACCGCAATATATTTACACCATTAAATATGGATGCATCATTTACATATAGCGATTTATTGTCAGGTTTAAAAACTAATACAACAACCGGTTATTTGTATAGGTGGCGAATAGCCGAGGATAATTATTTAGATGGTGTACTGGGTGATAAGGGGGTGTTCTGCTCTGCTAACGATTTGTTTAAATGGGATCAAGGTTTATATAATAATAAGGTTATTGATGCAGATACGCTTGAATTAGCTTTTAGACCCGTAGGAAAGCCAAAGTTTTTTAAATCGAATTATGGCTATGGTTGGCGCATGTATCACTGGCGCAACGATTCAATAAAGGTACTTCATCATTCGGGCTGGTGGCATGGTTATAAATCTCTTCTTATGCGTGTTCAGCACGATTCAACTACAATTATAGTATTAAAAAACAGGAGCAAAGGAGCTTCAATAAGCTCAAAAAGGCTTATTGAAATTTTGTACCCTGAAAAGGTAAATGTAATTGATACTATTGAGGCACTATAATGCACCACAAAAACCACAAATTATTGATGTTCGATTTATGATTGCAGATTTAATAACATAAATTCGATAGAATTCTACTTGTTTCAACCTCTTAGGCAATGCGGATAAGCATAATATTACAGCAAACAACGTAGCAGGCGCTACGTTGTTCATGCAAACTGAAACTCGTTACGATCCACCACAGCGAACAGGCTGCTGCAAGATTAAGTGTGTTAGCACTTACAATTTAAAACATTAAATACACTATTTGTTCATCAAAAAAAAAGCCTGACATTATTGTCAGGCTTTTTTAATATATAGTATTTTGAAATATTATTCTACAATACCTTTATAAGTTGCATCATTTGCATATTGAGCAAATTCAATGTCTTTAGCAGCATATGCTTTATAAGAAGCATCTTTTTCAATTGCTGTTTTTAGGTTATTGAATAATAAATCAGTGTCTTGTTTTTTTGCTCCAAGTATTGCTTTTAAATAATAAATATTAGCAGCATCTTGGTTTTCAGCTTTTGATAAAATACCAAGTGCGGCATCAAAAGTATCTGCATTTTTAGTAAGATAATAATTAAGCATTTTGGCAAGTGCAAAATTAAAAGTATTATACTTACTACTAACAAACAGATTCAATGCATTTTCGTATTTGCCTTGTTTAATATTTATTAAAGCTAGGTTATAACTAACCTGATTACCTGCACCCGATGCTGCGTTGTAAAATTCTTCAGCGGCAGTAAAATCACCCTCTGTATAGGCACAAACACCAAGGTTATTTAATACTGTAGTATTGCTGGCATCTATCTTTTTAGCTTCTTCAAAAGCAGCTTTTGCTTCGGCAACTTTATTTTGTTTTAAATAAACATATCCAACATTGTTATGGCCTCTCCAGTCGTCAGCATAATTAGCGGCAACTTTTTGGTAAACAGATAATTTTTTGTTTAAATCGGTAAATAAAGTAGCAGCATACATTAGCTCTTCAACTTTCAAAGTATCAGGGTTTGAAACAACTACCTCTTTTAGCTCATCATCAGAATAACCAATAATAGCAATGTTTACAGTAAATTTAGAACGACGTAATTGTGGAAGAATTTCTTCGGCAATTATTTCGTAAGCTGCACTAATGTTTTTAATCTCTTTTTCGCGTACAACAGGGTCAGAGTACATTGAAAGAACACGTAAAATAAGCTCTTTATCTTGAATATCTGATTCTTGCATTAATTTTTTAAATCCTTCCCAATCTTCCGGGGTAGCTTTTGATAAAACAAAACCTTCTTCTTCAAGGCCAGCTACTTTTGATTTTTTAAGCTCGCGAACAAGATATTTTTCCGAGTTATCCATCCTTTTTCCTGAAAGCTTGGTATTTAAATCTTCTTCTCCGTCAGGTGAGGCATATGCTGATACTTCAACACCTTTAAATTCAACATTTTCGTTAGAGGCTGCTTCTTTAACAAAATCAATCAGTGCCTTCATCTCCTCTTTTTTCAACTCTTTGCCGCGTATATCAGCTTTGTTTATAATAAAGTGAATAGCTGCATCTTTTGATTCGGTTGTTACGCGAACAAATTTATCGTCAGCTGCAATTGGCTTTGCATCTTTCTCTAATAAAAGAGATGTTGCCATAGTACCATCAGCAATTTTAGTTTCAGGCAATTCTGCGCTATCATCACCCATAATTGCTTTAACGCGCCCTACAAGTTCTCCTTTGCGCATGCCCTCAACAAAAGCTATTTGCGATGATATACTAAATGTACCTCCGCTAGCAAAGTTAACTACTTGATTGTTGTCTTGAACATCCTCACCTTGAAGTATTAATGTTTTAAAAGCAGTTTCTCCACCTTCATATTTTAAAACAGGTGTAATTTCTAAAGTAGCTTTCTTTTGGAAAAATTTAACAGGAAAAGTTACTTTTAAAGTTGCTTTAACACTGTCTCCATGCATTTCAAGAACTGTTGGAGTAACATCGTACTTTACTTCCGATGCCATTTTCACCATTTTTTGTACCCCACCACAACTTGTTAGTAAAAGGGCTGCAAACACAAATGATGCTAAAATGCTAACACTTGATTTTTTCATAATTGACTAAGTTAATTGATTTATCGTTTTTATAATTTTTTCTACAATATTACAAAACTAAAATGTTTTTGTTAAAAAAAAAACTTAACTGCTTAATTTATTTGTTGTTTAAAGTAGAAAAACACCTAATTGTCTTACAAATCTAATTAAAAAATTAGTTTTATTCATCTGAAAATGATGTTTTTTTATATGTGCGTTTCAACCATTTTTGTTAAATCTGTAATTATCTGATGAAAATCGTCATTAATATCATCATAAAAATGGTTTAAAGTATTCATAGCAAATTCTACTTTTAGAGGCAATGAGGTATGTTTTGACATCCCAGTTAAAGCCCTCTTTATTCCATCAAGGCTTTTGTACATTACCAACCAATTATTATTAATTATAAATGGTGTAATTTGTTGCAGTTGCAAAGGGATGATGTTTTGGTGCGTTTGTAAATATATGTAAACATGTTGAGCGTAACTCTCAAGTGTACTTGAGTGAAAATCAAGCCATTGATTAGCTAGAAAATGATCGAATACTATGTCAACCACAATACCTGAATATAAACCATATTGTTCTCTGAACCTCTCACGGCTCAATTTATGTGCCTGATGTTTATCGGTAAAAGTGTCAATTTTGCGATGCAGCAAAATGCCTTTTTGTACTTCGGGTAAATAGTCAAGGTATTTTTTACCTTTAACAAAATCACCAATAAAATTGCCGAGCATCAAATCATTAATTCCTTTTGACAGATATAGGTGAGCAAGTATATTCATATTTATTATAGTAATGTGCAAATTTATGAATTAATCAGGTTATGTCGTTTGATATATAAGAACATTTTTCTAAACATGTTTTGGGTTAAATTTTCATATACTTAAAAATCTATATTTGTGGAATACAATTATATTAATTTTAATATTTTAAAAAACGGAGGATTTATGGCGAAGAAAAATGTCATTATTATTGGTGCTGCAGGTCGTGATTTTCACAACTTCAACACTTATTATCGTGGTAATGAAGACTATAATGTAGTTGCTTTTACGGCTGCACAAATTCCTGATATTGATGGTAGAAAATATCCAACTGAGTTAGCTGGAGAATTATACCCCGATGGAATTCCTATTTATACTGAGGAAGACTTACCAAGGTTAATTAAAGAATTAAAAGCAGACACCTGTATATTCTCATACAGTGATGTGCCTTATAGCAGAGTAATGGAAATGAGCGCTATTGTTAATTCTGCAGGCGCTAACTTTGGCTTGCTAGGACCTGAGCAAACACAAATTAAAAGCACAAAACCTGTTATTGCAGTAGTAGCAACACGTACCGGATGTGGTAAAAGTCAAACATCACGTAAAGTAATTGAGTATTTTATGGAAAAAGGCTTAAAGGTTGTTGCTATACGCCACCCAATGCCTTATGGCGATTTAAATGCGCAAAAAGTTCAGCGTTTTGCCGATGTTTCTGATTTAGAGAAACATAAATGTACTGTTGAAGAGATGGAAGAGTATGAACCACACGTTGTTCGTGGTAACGTAATTTATGCAGGTGTTGATTATGAGGCAATTGTACGTGCTGCCGAAAAAGACCCTGACGGATGTGATGTTATTTTGTGGGATGGTGGAAATAATGACTTCCCATTTTACAAGTCGGACTTAACTATTACGGTTGCCGACCCACACCGCCCCGGACATGAATTATCGTATTACCCTGGTGAGGTTAATTTACGTATTGCCGATGCAATTGTAATTAATAAAATGGATTCGGCATCGCCCGAAGGTATTCAGATTGTTCGTAACAGCATTGAGAAAGTTAATCCTAATGCAGTTGTAATTGACGGTGCTTCTCCTATAAGTGTTGATGATGCATCAATAATTAAAGGTAAAAAAGTATTGGTTGTTGAAGACGGACCAACTTTAACCCACGGCGAGATGAAATTGGGTGCAGGAACTATTGCTGCTCAAAAATTTGGTGCTGCTGAGTTGGTTGACCCTAGACCTTATACCGTAGGTAGGATGTCAGAAACTTTTGAAAACTACCCAAATATTGGGGTATTGCTTCCGGCTATGGGATATGGTGCCGAGCAGTTAAAAGATTTAGAAACTACTATTAATAATACAGAGTGTGATTCGGTAATTATTGGTACTCCAATTGATTTAAACCGTATTATTAATATAAATAAACCTAATACACGTGTATATTATGATTTGCAAGAAATTGGCAAACCTGATTTAGATGGTTTATTGGGAGAATTTGTTAAAAAGCACAATTTAAAATAGAGTAAGTTTTTTATTGTCATGTTTGAAACCACCCAGCTTTTGTTGGGTGGTTTTTTGTTTTAACTTGTATGGGTTTGGTTCAAATAATTCGCTTAGCAGCTAAACATGCAAAAATTTTGTTTTTAGACTTTGCAAGAAAATACCAAATACTGTATTATACTGATTGTGAATCAAAGTTACCGATATACTTCATTAGCATTTGTATATCAGTTTTGATTCTACATCGGCATTATACCAGTAATTTTGATTTTAAAATGGTATTAGTGTTTATCTACTAAAGTCCGATTTCTTCGTTACGCTCACTTTCAAAATGGACATATACAATAGTAAACTCCCATTTTTCAAGTTTAGCAGGTCTCGAACTCGAACTTTCTATTTCAAACACTTGACTTTATAGACAGGCTCTACTTAGCCTGATTAATTCATAAATCTTGCTATTTGGCAGCAAATTATTAATTATCTGATGTTGCAAATTAAGTGATGTTTTTTAAATAAATATTACACTTAAATATAATGTGTTAATTTTCAATAGCATGAACTATCTCAATAATTAACTCCTGCCTGCCTTTGTCGTCAGACAGGCATTATGCAGGTTAGACTATATTGCAAGAATAATAAAAAACAATTATAATTTTGCTTTTATATCTGCTGTCTCATTTTCAAATCCCGGCTTTTCCAAAAGGGCAAACATATTTTTTTTGTAGACTTCAACACCGGGTTGGTTAAATGGGTTAATATTTAAAATGTAGCCCGATATACCACAAGCAATTTCATAAAAATAAATTAACTGCCCCAAATAGTATTCATTTAACAGGGGTATTTCAATGTGTATATTTGGCACGCCACCATCAACATGGGCTAATATAGTACCCAGTTCGGCCATTTTATTTACCTCGTCTATCTGTTTTCCCGCAAGGTAGTTTAGCCCATCAAGGTTGTCTTTATTTTTATCAATTACAATTTTACTGTTGGGTTGTGCAACCGAAAGTACGGTTTCAAACAAATTGCGCTGCCCCTCTTGTATGTACTGACCCATGCTATGTAAGTCAGATGTAAAGTTAACACTTGCAGGGAATATTCCTTTCCCATTTTTGCCTTCGCTTTCGCCATAAAGTTGTTTCCACCATTCGGCAAAGTAGTGCAGTTTTGGGTTGAAGTTTGCCATAATCTCAATACCTTTTCCCTTGCGCAATAATGCATTACGTGTTGCAGCATAAATGGCAGCGGGGTTTTGCTCAAAAGGAACATCGGCATTGGTCTGTTTTTTCATGTCAGCAGCACCTTTTATCAGTTGTGCAATGTCGTATCCGGCAATTGCAATTGGCAGTAGCCCAACGGGGGTAAGCACGCTAAAACGTCCGCCAACATCGTCGGGAATAACAAATGTTTTGTAACCCTCTTTTACTGCTAAAGACCTTAGTGCCCCTTTTTTTGCATCGGTAATGGCAACTATGCGTTTTGCTGCGTCTTGCTTGCCATATTTTTTTTCAATATCGGTTTTAAGAATACGAAATGCCAAGGCAGGTTCGGTTGTGGTGCCCGATTTTGAAATTACAACAATACCCCAACTTTTATTTATTAGCACACTACGCAATTCCGACATGTAATCTTCAGAAATATTTTGTCCGGCAAAAACAATTAACGGATTTTTGCGCTCTTTTAGCATTGCAAAATTATCCGATAGCGCATCTATTACGGCTTTTGACCCTAAATAGGAACCTCCAATGCCCACAACAACCACAACGTTGCAGTTGTTAAACGAGTTTGCTGTTTTGTTAATCTCATTAATACTCTCAAACGATATTGAGCTTGGCAGTGTTACCCATCCCAAGTAATCGTTTCCTTTATCAGTTTTATTATAAAGTGCATCAATATGTGATTTTACCTTGTTTTTAAATTCAAAAATATCATCCTTTCGGATAAAATCTAATGTCTTTGAATAGTCTATTTTAATGTTTCTTATTTGTTTGTGCATGATTAATGTGTTTAAAACTTATTGTTAACAGGTTACACAGATATTTTTTAAGTTCAGAGTGTAAAATCAAATGAGGTTTTTTGGGGCAATAACCCTACGAGGGTTTAATTATTGCCAATTTTATGTTAATAAATTTGTTAACTCTTTTATTACTTTTCGCGGCGATTTTTTTTCATACAGTATTTTGTAAACGCTATTTGCTATGGGCATGTTAATTTTATAGTTTTTATTTATTTCGTAAATGCCTTTTGATGCAAAATAGCCTTCGGCCACCATGTTCATCTCATTTTTAATGTATTTTACCGAGTGTCCTTTTCCAATCATGTGTCCAAAATAGCGGTTACGGCTAAATTGCGAATAGGCTGTAACCAGCAAGTCGCCAAGGTACGAGCTATCTTTAATATCGCGGGGTATAGGGTTTATTGTATCGGTAAACAGTTTCATCTCTCTAATGGCATTTGATATTAAAACTGCCTGAAAGTTATCGCCGTAACCCAAACCATTGCAAATGCCCGATGCCAATGCATAAATGTTTTTTAATACTGCCGCAAATTCTGTTCCCAATATATCATGTGATATTGTGGTTTTTATGTAGTGGTTATTATACAACTCAGATAAAACCTTTGCTTTTTCATGTTGTTGAAAAGCAATAGTTAAATACGACAAGCGTTCAAGGGCAACCTCTTCGGCATGGCAAGGTCCTGTAATAACTCCAATTGATTCATACGGAACATCATATTTTTTATGAAGGTATCGGCCAACAAGTATATTATCATCGGGTACAATGCCTTTTATTGCTGTTATAATGGTTTTATTTTTTAGTGGCAATGTCAGCTTTTCAAGTGCAAGCTTTAAATATGCCGATGGAATAATCAGAAATATGGTATCGGAGTTTTCAACCAATTCATTAATATCATTTGTTAGGTTTAACAACTCAGGATTAAACTCGGCATCGCTCAAATAAAGAGGGTTGTTGCCATACTCTTTTAAATGCTCAATAACCTCAGATTCATGAATATACCAATTTATTGGTACATTTTTTTCTAAAATAATTTTTGCATTTGCTGTTGCCCAACTTCCGCCACCTGCAATACCAATTCTGCCAAGGTTAAACATATCTTACTTTGTTTGGTTAGGGAGCAAATATAATAAAAAAGTTAAAAGTGTTACTGAAGTTAAAGGGTAACTTGAGTAATAGGCATGAAACAGTATCTACTCAGTATAGTGAAATGTAGCAATAATAAGAATTACAGAATATCTATTTTATTCTGCGTGTCACTTTGTGCCTGCTTTGGGACACTTTGTGCAATAGCTAATCACAAAGCAATACGAAGAAGGCGCAGAGCCTGCATGGCTCGGCAGGTTTCAAAGAGTTAGGTCATAATCAATGCTTGCATTTTAGCACTGATTAGTTACAACTTATTAACTTTAAGTACTTACTAACTTATAAACTTCTTACTATTCCCTGTAAATTTCATAAGCAAAGCTTTCAATCATTCTTTCGTCGGGGGGTATGCTCATTATCCAATCGGTAATATCTTTGTAATTTACACCGCCTGTATAGTAAATATCTTGCTTTAAAAGCAAAATAACCAGCCTGTTGGTTTCACGGTCAATTGATGCATCTGGAATAGTCATTTCATACGATTCTACTGCATACGGAAATTCATAAACTGTATGAGCCTGAAGAAGCTTTGATTTTTCTACCGAGTTTGGTAACACAACATACGATTCTTTGGTAAAAATAAATGCCCTTATATAACAATCGTGTGTGGGCTTAACGGTAAACGATAATTTATCGCCATTCTTATATATTTTTTTTACATTTTCAATCCATGCTTCAAAAGTCAAATCTTTTTTGGTTTTGTATTTAACAACAGTACAATTAATTTTCACATTGTATTTTATTTGACCTTCGGGTGTAAAACCGGGGGTTTTTTCAATAACATCAATATCTTTTACCGTGCCATTTATATTCGACAATATATCTGAAGTAAAAAGCTCCTCCATGCTGTTTTCTGTCTCACTCCTAAAATAGTCGCTATAAGCATTTATGTTCTCTTCAATACCTGCCTTTTTTAGGGCATTTACCTTGGCATCGTTTATTGCCTTTTGCAAAACTTGCTGGGCGGTTTGTGATACTCCTCCAATACCAACTCCGGCTATTTGTTTAATTTTATGCTCGGTTGATTTTTTTTGAGAAAAAGCCACTACGGTAATACTTAAAAACAGAATTAGGAAATATAAATTTTTCACAAGAATATAATTTAGTTAAGTAAAATATTGTTAGTACTATCATTTATGCTCTTTTGCCCGCCTTAAGGTAAACCTGACTAATTAATTGGGCAGACCTGTTCGCCGTGGCGAATGGAGGTACAAATAAAATATATCGTTACCATCCCCTAAAATAATCGGAGCAAGCTGTGATGGTTTCATTATTGCATTTTTTGGTTATTTGTAAAAATATTGTTTTTTCATGTAAATAACAATATTTTTTAAGATTTGACTAACTTTATGTTTTTTAAAACCCTAAAAACAAATTAATATGAGTAGAAATAAAAAATTTGCTGTAGTTTTATCGGGGTCAGGTGTTTATGATGGTTCTGAAATTCATGAAGCAACCTTTACACTTTTGGCCATTGATAAGGCAGGGTGTAAATACCAATGTTTTGCGCCTGATATTAACCAACACCATGTAATTAATCACCTTACGGGAGATGAAATGGATGAAACCCGCAATGTTTTGGTAGAGTCGGCTCGTATTGCCCGTGGTAATGTTAAACCTTTAAGCGAGTTTAAGGCCGCAGATTATGATGCTCTTATTTTTCCGGGAGGATTTGGAGCTGCAAAAAATCTGTCAAACCTTGCTTTTAAAGGAGCTGATTGCTCGGTAAACAGTGAAGTTGAAAAAGTTACTATTGAAATGGTTGAAAATAAAAAACCCATTGGAGCACTCTGCATTGCCCCTGCTGTAATAGTCCGTATTTTAGAAGGAGCAACCGTTACAATAGGTAACGATGCGGAAACTATTGGAGCAATTGAAAAAATGGGGGGAGAACATTTGATAAAATCACATGGTGAGGTAACTGTTGATACAAAATATAAACTGGTAACTACACCGTGTTATATGCTTGATGCCACCATAAGCCAAATTGCTGAAGGTGCCGAAAATGTAGTAAAAACAATTGTTGAGATGTAATACAAACAATAATTTTGATATGGTAAAAACTCAAGAAAAATATTTTGATCGTGAAATTAGTTGGTTAAACTTTAACGAGAGGGTTTTGCAAGAGGCAAACGATAAAAAAAACCCTCTGAATGAGCGAATAAAATTTCTTGGGATTTTTTCGAATAACCAAGATGAATTTTTTAGGGTTAGGGTAGCTGGAATAAAAAGAATAATTGAATTAAAAGAGGAAAAATCAGAAGAGGTTAAAGATTATCGTTTAATATATAACAGAATTATTTTTACCGTAAAAGAACAGCAAAAAAAGTTCTCAAAAATATATAATCAATTGAGTCTTGAGTTAAATAATCATAATATTTATATAATTGATGAGAATGATATTGACGAAAAGCAGGGGGAATTTATAAGAAACTATTTTAGGGCAAATGTTAGGCATAACCTATTTCCAATTATGCTTAAAAGCTTTAAGACATCACAACACTTAACCGATCAATCAATTTACCTTGCAATAATATTAAGTCGGTTTGATGTGCCCAATAAGGATACCTATGTAATTATGGAGATTCCCACATCGTCGGTAAGCCGGTTTTTGGTGTTGCCCGAAAAAAACGGAAAAAAATTTATTATTCTACTCGATGACATTATCAGGTATTGTTTAGATGAAATTTTTGCCAGATTTAAGTACGACTCTTTTAAAGCATATACATTTAAATTTGCGCGCAATGCTGAATTGGATATTGATAATGATGTGTCGAAAAGTTTTCTTGAGGTATTGAGCAAAAGCATAGTGAGACGAAGGAGTGCAACAGCACTTAGGTTTGTTTACGATAGTAAAATGCCCGATGATTTTTTAAATAGTATTACTTCAAAACTGAAAATTATTGGTTCCGATCATCGCGATGAGGGGGGGAGATATCACAACTTTAAAGATTTTATTAAGTTTCCGAATATTGGAGGTACATCTCTTGAAAATAAAAAGGTGTTACCTGTTCCGCATAAAGATATACCTGAAGGGTTTAGAATAATGCGTGCTATCCGCCGTAAAGATATAATGCTGCACTACCCCTATCAATCGTTTCATTATATTGTAGAACTGCTGAGAGAAGCATCGATTGACCCAAAGGTGCGTTCTATAAAAATGACCTTGTACAGGGTGTCAAGCCCGTCGAATGTAATAAATGCACTTATAAATGCTGCGAGAAACGGGAAAATAGTTACAGTATTTTTAGAGCTTCAGGCTCGGTTTGATGAGGAAGCAAACATTTACTGGTCGGGGAAGTTGCAGGAGGCAGGTGTTAATGTGTTAACCGGTATTCCGGGATTAAAAGTACACAGCAAACTTCTTTTAATTACACGTAAAGAAGGTAATTCATATCGTTTATACGCAAATATTGGAACCGGCAATTTTCATGAACAAACAGCCGGTTTATATTGCGATGATGCACTTTTGACTTGTAACCAAAAAATAGCTAATGAGGTAGATAAGGTTTTCGGGCTTTTTAAAATGTCGTTCCGTCCTTCGCGGTTTAGTACATTGGTGGTAAGTCCGTTTAGTACACGAAACTTTTTTTTGCGTATGATTAATCAAGAGATTCGCAATGCAAAAATGGGAAAAGATGCATGGATAATTGTTAAGCTAAACAGCATTTCGGATAAGCGTTTGATAGATATACTTTATAAGGCAAGCGAAGCAGGTGTTATAATTAATTTGATTATAAGGGGCATCTGTAAACTGATACCGGGAGTAAAAGGGCTTAGCGAAAACATAAGGGTAATAAGTATTATTGATAAATATTTGGAACATTCAAGGGTAATGATATTCAATAATGGTGGCGATGAAAAGTATTTTATTTCATCGGCCGACTGGATGGTACGCAACCTTGACAACAGGATTGAAGTTACCACGCCAATTTTTGACCCCGATATTCAGCAAGAGTTAAAAGAGATGCTGACAATACAGTTAAAGGACAATGTTAAATCGCGCATAATTGATAAACAGATGTGCAATAAATATTATAAAAATAAACAGAAGGCAGTACAGGCTCAAATTGATATCCATAAATATTTATTAAAACAGCATTCTTAAGCTAATCTTAAAACACTTGTAAGTTAATTTGTTAAGATTTTTTAAATGTAATAACCATGGAATTGGGTTATAAACACTAAGTTTTAGCTATTTTTGCAACAAATATAAGATAACAAATATGGTTTTTGCAGCAATTGATATTGGATCAAATGCCGGAAGGCTTTTAATAGCATCGGTTCATGAAACTGACGATAGTCCTGTTACAGAAAAAATTACTTTGGTTAGGGTGCCTTTAAGGTTAGGGTTTGATGTGTTTAATGATGGGCATATTTCACCTAAAAAGCAAGATATGCTTATTCGTACATTTAAGGCTTATAAACAGTTAATGAGCATTTACCAACCAAAAGATTGTATTGCTTGTGCAACAGAGGCATTAAGGCAGGCAACCAATGGTTTGGAAGTTATTGAAAAAGTAAAAAAAGAGACAGGGATTGAACTAGTTAGCATTAATGGCGATAAAGAAGCCGAGATTATTGCAAAAGCAAGCAATTCAAATTTAATAAAAACACACGACCATTCATTATATATTGATGTAGGAGGGGGGAGCACGGAAATTACGTGGTTTGAAAATGATAAATTAATAGCAACCCGCACGTTTAAGATAGGTACTATCAGGCTTTTTCTTGATAAAGTTGAGCATTTGGAATGGGACAAAATGAAGCATTGGATTGAGGATCTGCGGAAAATAGATTTGCCTATAAACTGTATCTGTTCGGGGGGCAATATAAATAAACTTACCAAGCTTTATGGCAATCGCAGCAAAAACACACTTACCTATTCGCAATTGGTTGAAAGTCATGAAATTTTAGAGGGCTACCCAATTGAGTATAGAATAGAAACATTGGGGTTAAGAGCCGATAGGGCAGATGTAATTGTGCCGGCAGCAATAATATTTAAAAAAATAATGAAATGGGGTAATATCCATGAATTACATGCCCCCAAAATTGGCTTGGCCGATGGTTTAATTGTAGAACTATATAAGAAATATAAAAAGCAACCATCGTTGTTAGATTAATCAGAAGCTTTTAGTAAGCCCTTAGTACACTTGCCGCCAAGATGGCAGCGGTTCAATGGAACACCGCCATTTTGGAACACCGCCATCTTGGCGGTAAAATATTGTTGAATTGCAACTACCTGAATATCAGCCTACAAAATATTATTTCATTACTCAAATCTCAGAATCTAACAATCTATTTATAAGCAAAACCTAAATTTTATTCCCTAATAATTTTTATAGTAGAATCGTGGTTTATTTTTATAATGCTTGATGGTTGGGCTTTTGAAATATCTGCTTGCCTGTGTTCAACCACATAATCAACTTGTTCAATAATTTTACTGTTAATATCATCAAAACAAGCCGGAGATGCTTTGCCGCTTATGTTTGCCGAGGTTGACACTATGGGCTTTTTAAACCTTTGAATAAGCTGTTGACAAAATTTATCGTTAACAACCCTAACCCCAACGCTATTATTTTTACGGTTAATTACATTGTATGCAAGTGATTTTGCCCCTTCAAGAATAACGGTCAATGGTTTTTCCGAAAGTTCAATCAAATCATAAGCGGCATCAGGAACATCTTCAACATAAATACCAAGTCTATTTACCGAATCCATTAAAATTATCATCGACTTATTATCGACACGTTCCTTAATATTGAAGATTTTTTTTATCGCTTCAGGATTTGTTGCATCACAGCCTAAACCCCAAATAGTATCGGTAGGATAAAGAATAACCCCTCCTTTGCGCAATACTTCAAGTGCATTATTAATGTCATTGTTCATAATTGTAGTTTTTATCTTTTAAAGCAGCATTTTTCTCAGTTAAAGTGCAAGCACTAGAGTTTGTCTATAAATTAAACAAATTCTCAATATTGCGTTCCCCCAAACCAAGTATGGGGCAGGCTATGCATCATTTCATTTTCAACTTAACTTTTCTGCTTAGAACGCTAAACGGTCTATTATTACTCATTCTCGGGGTTAAAACCCCGAGCTAATGATTACGCCCACTTCAGGGCTTAGTTGTTTCGCCAATAAAAAAGCAGACTTTATAGACAGGCTCTAATTAGTAGGCAAAAAAATATGCTTGCAAATGTAATATTATACTGCCACATCGTACTCGCGCAGCGCATCATTTAGCGATGTTTTTTTATTTGTGCTCTCTTTACGTGTGCCAATTATTATTGCACAAGGCACATTATATTCGCCGGCTTTAAATTTTTTGGTATATGACCCCGGTATAACTACCGATTGAGGAGGAACATAACCTTTATACTCTTTAGGCTGGGACCCCGTTACATCAATTATTTTTGTTGAGTTTGTTAAAACAACATTTGCCCCAAGAACAGCCTCTTTGCCAATATGTGCGCCTTCAACAACAATGCATCTGGAGCCAATAAAGCAATTATCTTCAATAATAACAGGTGCTGCCTGTACTGGTTCTAACACACCACCTATTCCAACACCACCACTTAGGTGTACGTTTTTGCCAATTTGCGCACACGAGCCTACTGTTGCCCATGTATCAACCATGGTATTGCTGCCTACATAAGCACCAATATTTACATAGCTTGGCATCATAATAACCCCTGGTGCCAAATATGAGCCGTACCTTGCCAGTGCATGTGGCACAACCCTAACTTTTTGATTGGCATAATCTTTTTTAAGGGCAATTTTATCATGAAATTCAAATGGGCCAACCTCAATAGTCTCCATTTTGCTGATGGGAAAATATAGTATAACGGCTTTTTTTACCCATTCGTTTACTTGCCAGCCATTGTTTTGCGGTTCAGCTACTCGCAGCTTACCTTTATCTAAAAGCTCTATTACCTGTTTAATTGATTCACGGGTTGCTTCTTCTTTTAACAAATCACGGTTTTCCCATGCTTGCTCAATAACCGATTGTAATTTTTCCATTTGTTTAAAATATAATGTATCTAAAATGGCTGTAAATTTAACCTAAATTGAGCGATTGTATGCAAAGAAAATTGACAATACTTTGAGATTAAAAAGGATACACAAAATTCGAGGACATCCTGCCTGACCGGCTGGCAGGCTTGTTGGTATGCAAAATATTTTGTATTCTCTTTTAAATCAAATGGTTGGTGATTTTCAAAGTTCATAATCGCTCATTTTAGGTTTAAGGGCAGCTCTATTAATTCATTCACATCAAAATTTTAAGAGTTTTTTATAGGCAATGAAATTTTGTGCCGCACTATCGGGATAATGCCTGCCTGTGTGCGGCAGACAGGCAAGAAAAATTGAAGCAGTATATGAAAAACTCTGAAAACCCTGCGGGAGCAAAGATAATAAACAATCTGATTGCGTTAAATTTTTTCTTAATAGCTACGGCTATTAAGAAAAAATTGTGCCTTACATATTATTCATTCTCTTAGTTTTTTTGAAAGAAATGAATTAATAGAGGTGCCTTTAAGTAAGAAAAAGTATTGTGGCTAATAAATTGATGCCTTTTGTTAAATTTTTAAACTAAAAGGGGTAATTAATTGTTGCATATAAAGCCAAAGTATTATTGAAAAGCCATTAATAATTTTGTGGTTTAGTAAAATTTAAGTAATTTGTTTTCAAGTAATTTAAAAATATTGTTATGATAGAGGATCAGTTAACAACGGATATAAATTCGTACTTGATTTTTAGGATTGGGAAAGAGGAATTTGCAGCAAATGCAGGTAAAGTGCAGCGTATTTTGGAGTTACAGCCAATTACTACAATACCAAAATCGCAGGTTTACATGAAAGGCGTTATTAACTTAATGGGCAAGGTTTTGCCTGTTATTGATGCAAGGTTAAAAATGGGCATGGAGGAAAAGGAGCCCGATAATAATACCTGTATTATAGTTCTTGAGGTAAAAAAAGAGAATAAAATGATTGAAACAGGTATTATTGTTGATTCTGTACAGAGTGTAATTGAAATAAATGAAGATGAAATTAGCGACCCACCGGCATTGGGAGTTGAAGTAAATACTGATTTTATTAGCGGATTGGTTGAGAGGGATAATAAATTTATTATGCTTTTGGATATTGACAATGTTTTTTCGGTAGAGGAAATTATTTCACTGCAAGAAACAGTGGAGGCTCAAGAGCCTGAAATGGAAAGTGAGGAAAGTTAGGGGCTATTTATATTTTAGCTTATTTATTAAAATAATAAGTGCAAAAATTAGTGTAACAATATTTGCAATAATAATAGGGTAATCAACAATTAGTAATCCGTAAATAAACCAAAACAAAATACCGGTTGTTAAAATTAAATACATGGGCAGCGAAATGTCCTTGGTATTTTTTGTTTTAATGGTTTTTAAGGCTTGCGGAATAAAAGCTATTGTAGTTAGTGTTGCAGCAACAAATCCTATTATTGTAATAAATGTCATTCTTTTTTCTTATTTATAATCTCATTAATTAATTAGTGTCAGCAAGAAAACTACCATTTTTTTAAGTCTTTGATAAGAAACGTCAAAGACAAGGCTTTCGAAGTCTTAATTGTCAGGAGTTTACTGCTGTAAATGACTGTCAATTAAGGCGAGAGTAACGCAGTATTTGGCGTTTTATTGCAAAGACTAATTAGGATAAAGCTGCCAATAACTCTTTTACCTTTTGAGCTATCACCCTGCCTTCGGCTTTGCCACTAAGTTTTTTAGATGCTATGCCCATTACCTTACCCATATCTTGTGGGCCGGTAGCTCCAACTTGTGAAATAATTGATTTTATTTCTACAGCAATTTCATCTTCACTCATTTGTGCCGGCAAGTATTGTTCAATTATTTTTGACTCTGCTATCTCTTTGGCATATAGCTCTTCGCGGTTATTATTTTTGTAAATCTCGGCAGAGTCTTTTCGCTGTTTTACAAGTTTCTGTATAATTTTAAGTGCTTTATCTTCCGATAGTTCACCATCGTTACCTTTTTCGGTTTTAGCCATTAAAAATTCAGCTTTTATAGCACGTAATGATTCCAATTTTTCTTTTTCTTTAGCCAGCATTGCGGTTTTAATGTCGGCGTTAATTTTTTCAAATAAACTCATAAGTAATATTATTTTGAATAATTTAACTTTATAAATGATTCTATTTTTTCTTGCAATTTTTCAACTGTTCTTGCTTTGCTTCGGGCAATAATTGGTAATCGTTCAAATGTTCTTGTAAAATACGGATAATAGTTGGGTACCAGCCTAAAATTAGGCATTAGCACAATTAAGGCATCCGGTCCTTTTTCATTTCCTCCCGAATAATAATCTATATTTTGAGCTTTTCCATCGCGTGTTCCCCATTCTGAATAGCTCCATGTTTTTTCGGTATTTTGCATTAAATATGAAAACTCCATTATAAAATAGTTATCCTTTAATATGGGTATATCCTTAATTTTATTTAGCTCATTGTCTAATAATACTCCTTCAAATTTTGCTTGGGCAATATATTTTGAATCATCGCTATAAAAATAATAAACAGTACATAATGCAAAATTGGTATTAAATGCATCAATAATCTCCTTGTTTAGCGTATCTCTTTTGGCAATTATCCTCTCCATTAAATCATCGTTATTGCCTTTTAATGCTTTTATTGAATTACTGTTTGTTTTTAACCGTACTAATATCGCCCCATTTTTCAAATTTTTAAAAATAACATCGGGTGTAGTTTGTGTATTTGCTGTAATTACACTTAAAAATAAAAATAATGATAAAATAATTTTCATCCGTTTATAATTTACTTTTTTCTTTTTCTGTGCAAACTTACAAAAAGCGTGCAATAAAAATCAAAAAGTAACATTATTATTGATGCTTTACATAAGGAAGCTGACAGCTAAGGAAAGAGCATTTTATAATGGCAATAAAGTGGACCTTCTTGCTCAGGGTTTCTTAAGTGCAGACCATTGCCAAGGCAGTTATTCCATTGTTTGCAGTTTTTGCATATTCCTGTTTTTGCCCAATCTTTGTTTCTATAAATTTGGTATCGGTTTTGCCAAACATCATTAAAATCATCGGTATAAATGTTGCCCTGAATAAATTCTTTGTCTAACGATGGACATGCCGATATGCTGCCATCGGCTAAAACTGAGCCAACGGTAATTCCTGCACGGCAAAAAAAGCCGTGGCTGCGCACTTTGTATTCGTAATTGCCTAAAAAGCCTTCGCACCCAAACGATGCCATTATCTTTCCTTCGGCTCGGGTTTGCTCAATAAAATCCATTAAATATTTAACATCGTTGGGGTTATCTAAAACAAGTGAGTTTAGCTCGGCTCTGCCTTTGGGAAAAATAGAAAACAACCGCCAGCTTTTTACCCCTTTGCTTATAAGCAATTTTGCCAGTTCGGGTAGTTCATGCAGGTTTCGTGGGTTAACGCACGATACAATATCAAATTCTAAATCTTTTTCGCCGGCAGCAAGCTCAATAGCTTTTAGTGTTTTATTAAAGGCACCTTTAATATTCCTTAACCAGTTATGCGAATCCTCTAAACCATCAAGACTAATGGTAAGAGTTCTCATACCCGCATCAAGCAATTGGTTTAAACGGGTTTTGTTTAATAGCAGCCCATTTGTAACCATACCCCACGGAAAGCCACGTTTGTAAAATTGTAAACCAACCTTGGCTATATCTTTTCGTACCAATGGCTCGCCGCCTGTTAACACAATAAGGGTTTCGTTGGGGTTGCAAATTTCGGGGAGCTTATCAATTACTTTTAAAAAATCGGTTGCCGGCATATCCTTAACAGCTGAATTTACGTGGCAATCGCTTCCGCAATGCAAACAATTAAGGTTACACCTTAATGTACATTCCCAAAAAAGGTAGTTTAATTTATGGGTGGCTGTTTGTATTTTTCGGTAATTCCGATTCGATTTTAGTAGTAATTTATGCTTTAAGCGATGCATGGTTATTTAGTGCTGTTCTTATCTAATTTAACATTGAATTCAACCGATGTTTCGCCTTCATACCAGTTATCATCGCCTCCTGTTAGGTTTTCTCTGTTAAAATATACCGAGGTGTCTTTGCGCAAATAAAAGTCGTTTGAAATACTGTCTTTATCATAAAAAGTGAGATACACTGTATCTGAAACAGGAAATAAATTTAATTCGGTATAATAATCGCCATATTGGTTGGCATATATGGTATCCCAAATTTCACGGTATTCAATAGTATCAGGTTTGTATATTTTTGAACTAATAATCCCTATATTCTCAATTCCTGTGCCTGTTTTACTGTCGGTTACCCTGCCACTAATTTTAAATTTTGCATACGGTGTACCATATTCACATCCGGGTGTAATAAACGGATTATCTCCGCATCCTGTAGTTATGCCCAAAGTTGACAAAGCTAACAGTAATAATTTTTGATGCCATTTTATAAATTTAATACGCATAAGGCTCTATTTTTTTCTTTTTGAAATGTAAAAATAAACAATATATATATTGTTGATGGTAGTTTTAATATAAAGGTTGCTATAAATAGCTTATTAATACCTTAAATCTGGCAAAGCCAAGGTTTGGTTGCTTAATAAACAATATGTTATAATAATATACAACTGCTCTTATTTTGCAGGCTAAGCCTTAACTATCAACAATTTGACAATAGGGTTATTAAGAATATTAAGCATCCATTAATGCGTTATGCTGTTTAACATATTTGGGGGGGGTGTTTGTATTACTTTTTTTTGTAGTTTAGCCTGAATAATTCATAAACCATCAAAAAACACTTTTTTTAGTTTTTTTGAA
>CBDUWQ010000007.1:0-42711 GCA_965370965.1 uncultured Bacteroidales bacterium | reverse complement strand
ATAATCAATATGTTAACTGCTTTTTCAAAAAGTTTATGAATTATTCAGGTTAAGTGCCTAAAGTTAAAAGTTTAATTTTGTAGAAAATAAAGTATCTATCCTGAATAATTTATGCGTTTAGTTTGATGTAGCTGTAAGGCGTCGGAACCTGCAGGCATATCTTTATATTTCAAGGGTTTTGCAACATGCCCGACTTAGTCATTCAGGCGGGCGAAACAGATGCATTAAAATAAATGCACTTGGAAACTTTTTCAAAAATTTATTTCATTGCAAATAGATTATTTTGGTATGATAATCAATACATTAATTACTTTTGAAAAAAGTTTATGAATTAATCAGGCTATGCTTTTAGAAATCTTAATTGCCTTTACTTTTTAATAGTTTTAAACATGCAAAAATTTAGCCACACAAACAACAAAGGAAAAGCAGATATGGTTGATGTGGGTCATAAACCACAACAAACCAGAACTGCACGTGCCAGCGGAAAAATTAACTTAAAACCCGAAACCGTGCAATTGATAAAAGAGAACCTGATGAAAAAAGGCGATGTTTTAACAATTGCTGAAATTGCAGGTATCCAAGCAGGTAAAAAAACATCGGAGCTTATTCCGTTATGCCACCCACTGTTAATTACTAAAATAGAGGTAAAAGCAACTTTAACAGATACAGGCGTAACATGCGAGAGTTTTGCAAAATGCATTGGCCAAACCGGAATAGAGATGGAAGCATTAACTGCTATAAACATAGCTTTGTTAACAATATACGATATGTGCAAAGCCGTTGATAAAAATATGATTATTGAGGATGTTAAACTAATAGAGAAAACAAAACAGTAATACAAGGACACTATTTAAATTATTCCGTATATTGTTGTACAATTATCAATAGCCGGCAATCATTAAATAAGTATATTTGCAAAAAAACAATGCATATGTTACCATTAATTCTAGACAAAACACAGGATACTCCTGAAATAATTTTAAGTAAAGCTGAAAAACAGTTCAATTTTTTCGGAACCTCAATTCCTGAAAATACTAAAAAGTTTTACCAACCTGTTTTTGATTGGATTGAAAATTACAGTAAAACTCCAAACAACGAAACTGTGGTAAATTTTAAAATGACATATTTCAATACTTCGTCAACCAAATCGCTGCTTGATATTATGATTCAGTTTAAACAACTGGCAAAAGCAGGTAATATGCTAATTATAAATTGGTATTTTGCAGCCGATGATGAAGATATGTTAGAAGCCGGCGAAGGTTTTTCAAAAATGGTTAGATTTCCGTTTAATTATATAAAATATTAAATTAATATAAAAAATGATAGAAGTAATTTCAGTAAATATTTCAGAAAAAAAAGGAACCATAAAAAAACCACGCAAGCAAATAGTTTTAAACGAGCAAGGTATTGAAAATGATGCTCATGCAGGCGATTGGCACAGACAAATCAGTCTGCTTGGCGATGAAAGTATTAAAAAATTTGAACCTAAAATTGGTCGTAAATTAGAATATGGCGAGTTTGCCGAGAACATAACCACTAAAGGAATTGTATTATATAAAACAAAGCCCGGAGATAAATTTATAATTGGCGAAACACATTTGGAAGTTACACAAATTGGAAAAAAATGCCACGGCGACAGTTGTGAAATTTTTCAGGCAGTAGGAAGTTGTGTTATGCCTAAAGAGGGTATTTTTTGCAAAGTTATTAAGGGCGGCACAATTAAGCCAGGTGATAAAATAGAATATCAAAAAGTTACGAAAATAGCTAGTGTTTTTAAAGAATAATTATTCGCGTTAATATACTCCGCTTTTTTTTTTGCGGAATTTGTATAATTCGCGGAGAAACTCTTGACATATGAAAATCATCTCATTATACAGAATAACAAGCCACAAAAACATTGTTGAAGTTGACGATGCCTCATCATCTCCAAATAAAGTATCAAAACAAGTTCTTATATTCGAAAAAGAACTACCTAAATCGGCAATAGTTAAAAAATTTACTGACGGAACATCAGTAGGGATTATAATGGTGGTTGATGCCTTAAGCAAACAACCATTCAATACTTTTGATATAATTGCCGATAGTGAAGCAAATATGAAGGTAATTAAACAGTTGAAATTTGATGATTTTTTTGGCATATTATGCTTACCCGACGACTATTTAACATTCAACCTAAACCAAAAACTTGCCCATAAAACCAAAGTTTTTAATGTAAAAGTCATAACACTAAGCGACAGGGCATACAGAGGGATTTACAAAGACAAAAGCGGTCCATTGGTAACAGAATTGATTACAACATATTTTAAAGAAATAGAAAAAACAATAAACGTCAAAAACATAATTATTCCTGATAGTGCCGATGATCTTTCATTGATAATTGAAGAATCGAAACATGAAAAAACCGATATTGTAATAACAACTGGCGGTACCGGAATTGGGCAACGCGATATTACAGTTAAAACAATAAAAACACATATCGACAAAGAGATACCCGGCATTATGGAGATGATAAGAATAAAGTATGGCACCGAAAAACCAAATGCTCTACTTTCGCTCGGAATTGCTGGTACAATGAACCACTCATTAGTATATACCTTGCCCGGCAGCGAAAAAGCCGTTGCCGAATATTTATCAGAAATATTTAAAACATTGGATCATTTGCTTTATATGATTCATGGAATTGATAACCATTAAAATAGTACAAACGATGCATGCATCGTCTCAACAAATATTCACCATCTCAATAAATAAAATATATAAACATTTGAAACGTCCATGACGTTTAGAATTATTAAACACACACAGATTTATCCTAAATTTATTTCGGAAAACATGATTAAAATTATTATTAGTGCTATTAATTATTTTATTTTTAATCAGTGCACCTGTCTAACTGCATAGTCAGGCAAATTTGTGGCAATTTTTTAAACATATGAAAAAACTACTATCAATTGCACTCGGAATTTTATTACTAGCTTCATGTACCAACACGCAAAAAAACAAGTATCAAATTACAGGCAAAATTAACGGAAAAGTGGCAGCCAAAGCATACTTGCAGTTATATGAAAGTGGTGAAATGACAATAATAGACTCGGCAAACTTTGTAAATGGAACATTCAAATTTAAAGGCAGCTTAAGCTCCCCCGATTATTATTATATTCAAATTGGAGAATCACAAAACCGCATTAGCTTTTTTGTCGAAAACTCTAAAATAACTATTACAGCACATGCCGACAGCTTGCAGCATGCAAAAATTACAGGCTCAAAAACCAATAACGACTATAATGCTTTTAATGAATCAAAAACAGTATTTGACAATAAGCTTAATGCCATTTACAATGATTACAAAAAAGCCGAAACTGATGAATTAAAAACTAAAATTGAAATTAAATATGATTCAATTGACAATTTAAAAGCAGAATACACCAAAAATTATATAGTTAACAACAACAGCTCAATGTTGGCGCCATTTATCATTCAACGAGAGCTTGTTTACAAAATTGATTTACAAGAGTTGCTAGCACTTACCGACACCCTTAATCCCGAACTTATTGAAAATAAATACACAAAAAAGCTTTACAAGCGAATTGAATTATTACGCAATTTACAACCCGGTAAACCGGCAGTCGTATTTACCCAAAACGATACTGCAGGAAACCCGATAAGCCTTTCAGATTTTAAAGGAAAATATTTGCTTATTGATTTTTGGGCATCGTGGTGTGTGCCATGCCGCAAGGCAAACCCAACAGTTGTTGCCATGTTTAATAAATACTCTGCAAAGGGCTTTACCATCCTTAGTGTATCAATGGATGACAATAAAGAAAAATGGATTAAGGCTATTGAAACTGATGGCTTAACATGGTCGCACGTATCAACATTAAACGGGTGGAAAAACCCTGTTGGCAAACTATATGCCGTTAACAGTATTCCACACACCATTTTAATAGATCCCGATGGAAATATTGTGAAACGCGGGTTACATGCAGAAGAACTGGACGGGCTATTGGGCAGTTTGTTAAAATAAAAGTAATTGAAAAAGCAAGTATTTATTTATACTTACTGTTTGCAACCTGATACCCCACAAGCCTATCGTAGTTTTGTGAAAAGCCACGGTGATAAACAAAAATAAGGTAATCGTTCTCGGTTTGGTAATGCGAGCCCTCTAAAACCGACTCATTTAACTTACCGGTATAATTATCATAATAAACATATATATAATCGTAATAGCCCTGCTTTAAAAGCAATATTGCCTCATACATTTTAGTATCAAAATTATAATGCATTAAACTGTTCTCATCTGTTTTCCACGCTGTCAAACCCCCATACACATAAACCTTTCCCTCTAAAAAAGGCTCATCAACAGGCAGGCTAAAATACACATACGCATAATCGGCAACCCTGTAAGCATCATCGCTATTATCAATAAAAACAATGCTTTTCCCATTCATCTCCTCCTCCCAAAAATACCGTTTAGAACTGCGCCGTTCATCAATCCGTAATTGCACATGGTAAATAGTATCAACAAATTGTATATCATTTACATTGATGCCGTATTTGTGAATATTTGTAAAACCAAACGTACGGAATTCATTGCCTGCTAACATAATATTATCACCCGAGTAGCTGTATATCAACTCATTATCACGCACAAACACAGGTTTAATATCTTTAATTACTTTGTCAGGACGATTATTCTGGGTTATTACCACCTTAACATCGTTAAACGGATCGCTAATTTCAAGCTGCTCATGGTTAATGCTCAACTTAACCTCTTGGCTATTATTCTGAATCTTGGCTCCAAGCGGACGAACTATCTCAGCATTAACACTCACAATAGGCTCGTAAATAATAAACCTAACTGTTAAAACCGTATTATCAACATCGTTATCCTCATATACTTTTAGCACATAATTACCCGATACTTTAAACCCAACATCATTATTTGGTAAAACAACCCTATAATTTATGTATCCGATTTTTGTATTTATTGAGTATTCATAATCCTGAATTGCGTTTTCATTAAAACCATCAATATAATCATCATACAAAAGATCCGAAACTGTCCAATCATAATTACAATGAATAATTTGATACGAATAATCTCGTACATCCGAAACAAAATCATCAAATTCAATAAAAATATGATTATCGCCATTAAGCTCAATAATAGGATACGACTGCTTATTACCTTCAACAAAAGCTTTTAATGAATAAATTGATGGGGAATAAATATTGTTACTATACTTTTTTTCTTGAGCACATATAACAAAGCTATTAAGCATTATCAATAATAAGAGTGCAAAAATATTTTTATCCAAAATCATAATCAATAATATTTTATAGTTCAACTGTTAGCGATAATTAAATTACTAAGGGTGTACGACAAAAACAACGTTTGAAGATTATTATTTTTGCAAATACTTTATATAATGTATTACTGGCATGGAGCATACCGGCTTGAAGCCGGCGATCCAAACATCTTCTACCCCATCGTTACCACACTATTGTATCATATAGTAAATATAACAAATATCCATAATTCGTGGGTTTTATCGTACACCCATTACTGATTAGTTGAATCCCTAACAAATTTATATTGCCAACAGCTAACAAACATATATAAAATCTCACTACCCCAAAAATTAAAATTTCTTATTCAAATTGTGTATATATTAAAATTAAATAGGTAAAATAAATAAATTAAAACAAAAATCCTGCTATTTTTGTATAAAATTAAGGTATAGGTATAGTTATTCTTAATTATGATAAAACTTGATATAAACCCTATAAAAAGCATGATTCACACCAATGTTATTTTGTGTATTCAAACTCTTAAAAATATCTATATTTGTCAGGATTTTATAAAACATATAATTACAATATGCCAAATAAAATAAAAATACGCAAAGGGCTTAATATTCCGATACAAGGAGAAGCCGAGAAAATATTAACAAAAAGCCCTGATAAGGGTAGTTTATTTGCACTTAAACCAACTGATTTTCCTTCAGTTACTCCAAAAGCATCAATAAAAGAAGGTGATGCGGTAAAAGCCGGAGATGCTGTGTTTTTTAGTAAATATCGACCTGAGATTAAATTTACCTCACCCATTAGCGGAACATTAAAGAGCATTGTCAGAGGCGATAGACGAAAAATATTAGAATTTGTTATTGAACCCGATGGGAAACAGGAATACACAAAATTTGATACGGATAACCTCAACGATTTATCACGCGATAAGGTTGTTGAATTGTTGCTATCATCGGGTACTTGGCCGCTAATTAGGCAGCGACCTTATGATATTATTGCAAACCCCGATGATATACCAAAAGCCATTTTTATTTCAGGTTTTGACAGTTCGCCATTGGCTCCTGATTACGATTATACATTAAGTGGGCAGGATGATGATTTTCAAAAAGGGGTTGATGCCCTTAGCAAGTTGACAAAAGGCAATATTCAGCTTACCGTAAATGGGAAATATCCAACAAGTAAAATATTTACATCAACAAAAGGAGTTGAAATAAACACCATTACCGGACCGCACCCTGCAGGAAATGTAGGTGTTCAAATACATCATATAAATCCTATAAATAAAGGTGAGGTTGCATGGCATATAAACCCACAAGATGTTGTAATAATAGGTCGCTTGTTTAACAAAGGTATTCTTGATGCCCGTAAAACAGTTGCCCTTACCGGGTCAGAGGTTTTAAAGCCAAAATATTACAAAACCATTATAGGCTCGTCAATAGACTATATGATTAAAGACAATGTAACCAAAGAGAATAAATTGCGGTACATAAGCGGCAATGTTTTAAACGGAACCAAAATTGCACACAATGGTTTTTTAGGTCTCTACCACAATCAGGTTACCGTTATTCCCGAAGGCGACGATTATGAATTTCTTGGGTGGGCATTGCCAGGGCTAAAAAAGTATAGCGTTTCGCGCTCATTCTTTTCATGGCTAATGCCTAACAAAGAGTACAAAATAAATGCAAACCTGCATGGCAGCTTACGTCCATTTGTATTTTCAGAAGAGTATGAAAAAGTACTGCCAATGGATATACTTCCGGTAAACTTGTTAAAATCAATTATTATTGAAGATATTGATCAAATGGAAGCTCTTGGTATTTACGAAGTTGGTGAAGAAGATTTTGCACTATGCGAATTTGTATGTACATCAAAAATACCGGTTCAGGAAACATTGCGCAAAGGTTTTGATTTAATGATTAAAGAAACCAGTTAATTACTTCACAAATTAAAAAAGTTAGTTAATAAGAAAAACATAAACTGATGCAATTATTAAGAAAACAATTTGATAAATTTAAGCCAACCTTTGAAAAGGGCGGAAAACTTTATCCGCTTAGATCACTGTTTGATGCTATAGAGACACTCTTTTTTGTTCCAAACACAACCTCAAAATCAGGCATTCATATACACGATAGTAAAGACTCAAAAAGGTTGATGATACTTGTTGTAATAGCAATGGTACCGGCTCTGCTTTTTGGAATGTGGAATACCGGAAATCAACATTTTTTATCAATTAATGAAACTGTCGATTTTTGGGTAATATTTTGGTATGGTTTTTTAAAAGTTTTACCTATTATTATTGTGTCGTATGCTGTTGGTTTGGGACTTGAATTAGTATTTGCCCAACTACGTGGCCACGAGGTAAAAGAAGGCTTTTTTGTTAGCGGAATGCTAATACCATTAATTATGCCAGTAGGAACTCCATTATGGATGGTAGCTATTGCTACTGTATTTGCAGTAATAATTGGTGTTGAAGCATTTGGGGGAGCAGGTATGAATATTTTAAACCCTGCATTAACTGCCCGTGCATTCTTGTTTTTTGCCTACCCATCGCACATGAGTGGCGACAAGGTTTGGATTGCTGAAAAAGCAGACGGTTTTTCAGGAGCAACTCCTTTAGCCGATGCCGCAGCCGGTAATATTAGCAACCTACCAAGTGCCCTTGATATGTTTTTTGGATTTATACCCGGCTCAATTGGCGAAACATCAACACTTGCCATTTTAATAGGAGCTGCAATATTATTATATACAGGCGTTGCCAGTTGGAAAATTATATTTTCAACAATAATTGGTGGTTTAGCAATGGGGCTGATATTTAACGCATTTGCAATAAACCAATTTATGGAAATGCCGGCTTACTACCATTTAATAATGGGAGGCTTTGCATTTGGTGCAGTATTTATGGCAACCGACCCTGTATCGGCAGCTCAAACAAGCAAAGGAAAATATATTTATGGCTTTTTAATTGGCTTTATGGCAGTTTTAATAAGGGTTTTAAACCCGGCATATCCAGAGGGTATGATGCTTGCCATATTACTAATGAATGTATTTGCCCCGCTTATTGACCACTACGTAGTACAAGCAAATATTAAACGAAGGTTAAAACGTGCATCTGTAAAAACTAAATAATATGAATACACAAGGAAATACATATACATTCTTGTATGCAGCCATAATGGTAATAATAGCAGCTTCTATTTTATCAGGCGCTGCCATAGGGCTTAAGCCACGTCAAGACAGGAATATTGAAATAGAGAAAAAATCAAATATCCTCACATCTGTAAATAAAGGTTTAGATGCTGATAAAGCCGATGACAAAACAGCTTATGTTGAATCGGAATATTCAAAATATATTACCAATAGCTATATTGTTAATTCAAAAGGCGAAAAGGTTGATGGCGACGCATTTACTGTTAATCTGCACAAAGAACAAGCACTGCCTGTTGAAGACAGAAAACTACCGGTATTTGAATGTAAAGACGATGACGGTTCGGTAAAATACGTACTCCCCATTAGAGGCAAAGGTCTTTGGGGCCCAATATGGGGTTTTATTGCATTAGAGGATGATATGAATACCATTTACGGTGCCAATTTTGCCCATAAAGGAGAAACCCCTGGGTTAGGTGCCGAAATTAACCAAAAGTGGTTTTCGGATCCGTTTGTTGGAAAAAAAATATTTAACGAACAAGGTAAACTGGTATCTATAAAAATAAAAAAAGGTGGGGCAGACCCAAACGATATGCACGCCGTTGATGCCATTTCGGGTGGTACCATTACCAGCGACGGAGTAACTGATATGATTAGTGATTGCCTTGCGACTTATGAAAATTTCTTAAAAAATAAAAATAATTAGTTATGAGTGAAAAAGAACCATTATTTTCACCTAAAAACCGAAAGCTGATATTCAATCCGCTCAGCAAAGATAATCCCATAACCGTACAGGTATTGGGTATATGCTCGGCTTTGGCAGTTACTGTTAAAATGAAACCGGCATTTGTAATGTCGTTATCTGTACTTGCAGTACTTGCATTGGCAAATGTTATAGTTTCGTTACTTCGGAATACAATACCAAACCGCATAAGAATTATTGTGCAGTTAGTAATAATTGCCCTATTGGTAATTTTAGTTGACCAAGTTCTTAAAGCCTATGTTTTTGAAGTAAGCAAGCAATTGTCGGTTTTTGTAGGGTTAATAATAACCAACTGTATAATAATGGGGCGTTTAGAGGCTTTTGCCTTAGCCAACAAACCTTGGCCATCGTTTTTAGACGGAATAGGAAATGCCGCCGGATATGGTCTTATATTAATGATTGTAGCATTTTTTCGCGAACTTTTCGGAAGCGGTTCTCTTTTTGGCTATCAGGTTATTCCCGATGCTTGGTACATTAGCAATGGCGGCTTTTACGAAAATAACGGATTGATGGTGCTTTCGCCTATGGCATTAATAGTAGTTGGTGTAATTATTTGGGTACACCGCAGTAGAAACAGAGAATTAATAGAGAATAAATAAATTATAGTAATAAGTAAAGCAGACTTATAAGTAGTGAATTTTTCTTCTTAATGCTTTATACAATTTATCTTAATACTATAGTCTTTATACTTAATAGAATATGGAAAATTTAATAAATATATTTGTCAAGTCGATATTTATCGACAACATGGTATTTGCCTACTTTTTGGGCATGTGTTCATATTTGGCTGTATCAAAAACAGTAAAAACATCAGTAGGTCTAGGAATTGCCGTAGTTTTTGTACTGAGCATTACAGTTCCGGTTGATTACCTGCTGCACAATTTTGTTTTAAAAGAAGGAGCATTAGCATGGTTAAGCCCAAAATTTGTGGATATTGATTTAAGCTTTTTAAGCTTTATAATGTTTATTGCAATTATTGCATCAATGGTTCAGTTAGTTGAAATGGTGGTTGAAAAATTTGCCCCTGCCCTATATTCATCTCTCGGTATTTTTTTACCACTAATTGCTGTTAACTGTGCCATATTAGGTGGTTCACTATTTATGCAAGAGCGCGATTACAACTCAATTGCCGAGGCAACTACATTCGGTATCGGTTCGGGCATAGGCTTTTTACTTGCCATTGTTGGCATTGCGGCAATACGCGAAAAAATTAGGTATTCAGACATACCCGCACCTTTGCGCGGGTTAGGAATAACATTTATTATTACCGGACTTATGGGGCTTGCCTTTATGAGCTTTATGGGTATTAAATTATAACAATAGAGACTGGTGTTAGAGACTAAGGTGCATTACATATAGTACAGACGATGCATGCATCATCTCAAAAAAAAACTTTTAAAGATAAAATACTACTACAAACATTTGAAATAAAAGTATTATGACAATATTAGCAGCAACAGGATTAATTATTGGATCAAGCATAGCTATTTTCCTATTGGTACTATTACTATTGGTTTCAATTTTGCTTTATGCCAAAAAAAAACTATTGCCATCGGGCGAAGTAACCATTAATATTAACAATGGTAAAAAAGAAATGGTAGTTGAGCCGGGTAGTACTCTATTATCAACCCTAAGCAACAGTAAAATATTTTTACCTTCGGCCTGTGGTGGTGGTGGAACGTGTGCCATGTGCAAATGCCAAATTGAAAGTGGTGCAGGTTCAATTTTACCAACCGAAGCTCCTTATTTTACCCGCAAAGAGCAACAGAACAACTGGCGTTTAGCATGTCAGGTTAAGGTAAAAGACAATATTCAAATGCTTATACCACAAGAGGTATTGGGCATAAAAAAATGGGAATGCGAAGTTATATCAAACCACAATGTTGCAACTTTTATTAAAGAGTTTGTTGTTAAATTGCCCGAAGGCGAAACACTTGATTTCAAATCGGGTGGATACATACAAATTGACGTTCCTAAACTTAATGTTGATTTTAAAGACATGATTATTGAAGATGAGTACCGAGAAGATTGGGAAAAAATGGGAATTTTTAATCTTAAAATGAAAAATCCTGAACCGACCTACCGTGCTTACTCAATGGCAAACCACCCTGCCGAGGGCAACATTGTAATACTAAACATTAGAATTGCCACACCACCTTGGGACAGGAATAAAAACGGTTTTATGAAATTAAACCCCGGTATCTGTTCATCATTTATCTTCTCA
The DNA here is from genome assembly GCA_965370965.1 of uncultured Bacteroidales bacterium. Classification (GTDB taxonomy): domain Bacteria; phylum Bacteroidota; class Bacteroidia; order Bacteroidales; family SZUA-534; genus GH45. The sequence goes on along the minus strand of CBDUWQ010000007.1, from coordinate 31,273 downwards.
CTAAAACCCGGCGATAAAGTAACAGTATCAGGTCCGTATGGAGAATTTTTTATAAAAGAGACCGAAAACGAAATGATGTTTATTGGTGGTGGTGCAGGAATGGCACCAATGCGCTCACATATATTTCACCTTTTTAAAACAGCAAAAACAGGTCGCAAAACAACATTTTGGTATGGAGCCCGCTCAATGAAAGAGGTTTTTTATAAAGAAGAATTTGATGCAATAGCCGCCGAATTCCCTAACTTTGAATGGCATCTTGCTCTTTCAGAACCATTGCCCGAAGACAATTGGGAAGGCTCAACAGGATTTATACATCAGGTAATATTAGACAAGTACTTAACCAAACACGAAGAGCCAGAGGATATTGAATACTACCTTTGTGGACCACCTATGATGAACGATGCAGTAAACACTATGCTTTACGACTTAGGGGTGCCCGATGAAATGATTGCTTTTGATGATTTTGGATAATAAATATTTAGCCGCTTTTTTAGCGGCTTTTTTTTTACTGCAAATAGTTGTAATTTTGCTTTATGGAATAGATTATTTTAAAGATAAAAGCAAACTGTCTTTTCTTTTTAACTAATTAAACAACTGGATTTTGTTGAGATTGTTCAAAAGAAAAAGGACTCCGAAAATGAAAAAGATTACCAATTTATTAAAAAACTCAAACTATATGAATAAGATTCATTTTATTACAATTTTCATCATTATCAGCATACTTTTTTCCTCCTGCTCAAAAAAAACAACCTATATAAAAAATGAAGGCTATATTTTTGGCACAACCTATCATTTTACTTACAAAAACAAGAAAGACCTTGAGCCTTTAATCAAGGAACAACTCAAAACATTCAATAACTCATTAAACAACTACAATCCTAATTCCATAATTAGCCGTATTAACTCAAATGATACTTCAGTAATAGTTGATGACTTTTTTATTGAATGTTTTAATCGAGCACATAAAATATCAACAATAACAAACGGAGCTTTTGATATAACAGTAGCCCCCATAGTAAATGCATGGGGTTTTGGTTTTAATGAATCAACTACTGCCGACAGCTCAAAAATAGATTCATTAATGCAGTATGTGGGCTTTCACAAAATAAAACTAAATGGCAATAAAATAATTAAAAATACCGATGGCATTATGCTCGATGCCAGTGCCATTGCAAAAGGTTTTGGAGTTGATATTGTTGCAGAACTATTTGAAAGCAAAGGCATTGAAAATTACATGGTTGAAATTGGTGGCGAAGTGCGGGCAAAAGGGCTAAACCCCACCGGTAAATTATGGAGAATTGGTATTGATAAGCCCATTGACGATGCAGCAGCAATACAGAGAGAACTGCAAGCTATTGTGAGTTTAAACAACAAAAGTTTGGCAACCTCGGGCAATTATAGACAGTTTTATAAAAAAAACGGTATTAAATATTCGCATACCATAAACCCAAAAACTGGATACCCTGCACGCAACAGCCTATTAAGCGCATCGGTTTTGGCAAACAACTGCATTACTGCCGATGCCTTTGCTACTGCTTTTATGGTAATGGGAATTGATAACAGCATTAAATTATCACAAAAACTTAATTATATAGAAGTGTATTTTATTTATGCCGACACAAATTCATCTGACTTTAGAATATACTCATCCAAAGGCTTTCAAGGGCTAATTAATGATTAACACAGAGTAAAAGTATGGCACATAATTAAATATAGGATTTTAACCGCCAAGAATGGCGGTGTTCCAACAGGTAATATTATCCACTATGGACCATCGGCTTCCAGCCGGTAAAAAAAACAATAAGATATGGAAGCAATAATATAACCTTGGGTTGGCCATTGAGCTTGTCGAAATGAAACCCAAGGTGTAGTGCATAGCACTAAAGCGGCACAAGTAACAAATATGATTAAAAAAAGAAAGGTTGCATGTGTTGCATAAAGGAATCTTCCTATTACCACTCAATAGGCACAATAGAGTTATATGTTAAATACCTATTGGTTTTGCTAAAGTGGTTATTCCCAAAAAAACCCCTTGATGCCGACAGCGGCGAAGGGTGCACCGATTCAAGTACCAAATGGCGTGTTTTATCAATCATTTCGGCTTTGCGCTGTGCATATGCGCCCCATAGTATAAATACAAGGTGCTCTTTTTGTTTGGCAAGTTGTTCTATTGCCACATCGGTAAAGGTCTCCCAGCCTTTTTTTTGATGCGAACCTGCATTATGCGCTTGAACTGTAAGCGTGGCATTTGGCATAAATACACCTTGCTTTGCCCAACGTGTTAAGTCGCCATTTTCAGCAATAGGAATACATAAGTCATTATTAATCTCTTTAAATATATTACGTAACGATGGAGGGATTTTTACCCCACTTTGCACCGAAAAGCACAAACCATGAGCCTGCCCCTGTCCGTGATAGGGGTCTTGACCAACAATTACAACCTTTACCTTGTTAAACGGGCAAAGGTTAAATGCATTAAAAATAAATTTGCCGGGCGGATAAATCGTTTTTATTTGATACTCTTTTTTTACAAAATGCGTTAACTCTTTAAAATAACCTTTTTCAAACTCATTTTGCAGTTGTACTTTCCATGTGGGTTCAATTTTTATATCCATTATGTTATTTTTATATTTTATTGTACATATTTATTCATTAATAAGTATATTATATTAGTTCAACATAGTCTTACAACTTATTGATTTTGTGGTTATTAAAAATTTTTATTTTTTAATAATTAACCAATCATCAACTCTGCAAGGATTTAAAATCCTCATAAATCTTATGATTTAACAATCTATTAAATATTAATACAATAAAATAAATAAATTTTACTATTTTTACATATTATACTTTAAAATAACCCAAAAAAAGTAATTATGAAAAAATTTAAACTATTACCCATAATTGTATTTGCACTTCTTGCAAACACAGTTTTTGCGCAAACTGCAAATGTTAGTCCTAACACCTTAAATTCTACAGTAACACAATGCTTTGATTCTGTTACGCAGCAGTTTACAATTGGCAATACCGATGCCAATGATTTAACTTTTGAAAATACCACACAAGTATATGGTTTTAACGGCACTAAAGCAGGTAATATATTTAGTACCCATGGCAATGTATATGGTTACCAAGGCATAGCATATCATAATAACCATGTATATTGTATTGCTTGGGACAACCTATATGTTTACAACCTTAATACCGGAAGTATGATTCTTGGTCGCTGGGTACTTTCTAATGCACGATCAATTATTTACGATGGCGAATATTTGTGGATTGGCAACAATACTGGCAGAATATATAGTTTTAATTTAAATGGAATTGCTACAGGCAACTCTATTCAACTGCCATTTTCCGATTATATGGCATTGGCTTGGGATGGAGAGTGTTTTATTGCATCAGACTATAATCAAAACAACCCAACAATTTACAAAGTAGATAAAAATGGCAGTACAGTAGCAACATACTCATGTAATGCCAATGCTAGGCTATACTCATATACTTGGGTTGAAAAACATGCCGAGGGGCACTTATGGGCTATTGACAACCATAATAAAATTTTGCAGCTTAAACTAAATGGTACTGTATATAGTATTGCAAATGAGTTTGCAAAACCAAGTGGATTTTATGTATACAATATTGCCCATAATGGTACCGATTTATTGCATTCAAATGCTAATTATACATTATATACATTTGATGATGGTGTAATTGAAGCTGAAAACTGGATAAATCTATCGGCTAATAATGGTACTGTAACCGGAAACAGCTCGCAGCAAATTGATATTGAGTTTAATGCTAAAAATATTAATGCGGGGGTTTATAATGCCGATGTAATAGTAAAAACAAACGACCCTGTAAATTCGGCAGACACCATAGCTTGTACATTTACTGTTACAGGCGATCCTGAGTTTTATACTCTACAAACCTCACTACCGTTTGGTAATGTATTTGTTAATGCAACCAAAACCGATACCATAGTAATTAACAATATAGGCTGTGATACCCTAAAAATTACAAATATAACAACAAGCCTTGGCGTATATACTACAAATATTACTCAGGCAGATATTATGCCGCACGATTCATTATATTTAATAGTAAATTTTGCACCAACATCCCAAACCGGTTATAACGGAACTTTAACAATTTACAACAACGATGTTAATACTGTAATCAGCCTATCGGGCACAGGTGTGGCACCCCCTGTTTTAACAGTTAGTCCAAGCACATTAAATGCTACGGTTACCGAATGTTTTGATTCAATAACCCAACAGTTTACAATAAACAATACCGGTAATGGTACTTTAACCTTCGAAAACACCATGCAGACTTATGGTTTTGACGGCACTAAAGCCGGCGAAATAATTAGTAAATCAAATAATAATATTTATGCATATTATGGTTTTACAATAATTGGCGATTATTTATATGGTACCAGGCCATGGAATTTTTATAAATATAATTTAAAAACTGAAACTCAAATTATAAGCAGGGGTCTTTTTTCCAATGCCAGAGCAGTAGTTTACGATGGGCAACAATTATGGTTTGGTGATAATACCGGACAACTAAGAAGTTATAATTTAGATGGAATATCAAACAATAAAACAATTCAGATGCCATATTCCAATTTTTCTTCACTTACTTGGGATGGTGAGTATATTATTGCAGCTCCCGTAAGTCACAACCCAACAATTTATAAACTAAATAGCTCCGGTGATATTATTGAAACATATAGCAGTAATGTTAGCTGTACTATTTATTCATTTACATGGGCTGCAAATCATGCCGATGGGCATTTATGGGTTACTGGCAGCAATGGTAAAATTATGCAGCTTAAATTGGTTGGTAACACCTTTGAAATAGTTAACCAGTTTAATAAACCAAATGGTTTTTATAATTATAACATATACCACGATGGAACAGATTTATTAAATGCAACATATAGTGATTATAAATTAATGAAATTTGAAGATGGTGTAATTGAAGCTGAAAACTGGATAAATCTATCAGCTGATAATGGTACTGTAACCGGAAACAGCTCGCAGCAAATTGATGTTGAATTTAATGCAAAAGATATAAATGCAGGGGTTTATTCAGCCGATGTTATTATTAATTCAGACGACCCACATAACATTGCCGACACCATAGCCTGTACCTTTACGGTTGAAGGTGAACCAACAATTGTTACATCCGAAACTGTGTTATCCTATGGCAATGTGTTTATTAACGACACAAAAACCGATACTATTGTTATTAATAATACAGGGTGCGATACTCTAAAAATTACAAATGTTACAACTACCCTTGGTGTATATACAGTTAATTTTACTCAAGCTAACATAATGCCCCATGATTCGCTCTATTTAGAAGTAACATTTACTCCAACAGCCCAAACCAGTTATAATGGCAGTTTAACCATTTACAATAACGATAATAATAAAACAATTAACTTATCGGGCACCGGTGTAGCTCCCCCTGCTTTATCAATTAACCCAAATACGTTAAACGCAACAGTTACCGAGTGTTTTGACTCTATAACCCAACAATTTACAATAAACAATACAGGTGATGGTACATTAACCTTTGAAAACACCATGCAAGCATATGGTTTTGATGATATTAAAGCAGGAACAATAATTAGTAAATCAAATAACAGCATTTTTTTATATTATGGTTTTACAATAATTGGCGACTATTTATATGGTACCAGACCATGGCAATTTTATAAATATAATTTAAAAACTGAAACTCAAGTTATAAGCAGAGGTCTTTTTACCTATGCCAGAGGAGTGATTTATGATGGGCAACAATTATGGTTTGGTGATAATATCGGGCAATTAAGAAGTTATAATTTAGATGGGATATCAAATAATAAAACAATTCAAATGCCATATTCCACTTACTCTTCACTTACTTGGGATGGCGAATATATTTTAGCAGCACCCGTAAGTCACAACCCAACAATTTATAAAATAAACAGCTCCGGTGATGTTATTGAAACATACAGCAGCAATGTTAGCTGTACAATTTATTCATTTACATGGGCTGCAAATCATGCCGAAGGGCAATTATGGGCAACTGGCAGCAATGGTAAAATTATGCAGCTTAAATTAGTTGGTAACACTTTTGAAATTATTAATCAGTTTAATAAGCCTACTGGTTTTTATGATTATAATATATACCACGATGGAACCAATTTATTAAATGCAACAGAGAATAGTGGAGGTTATAAATTAATGAAATTTGATGATGGTGTGCATGAAAACTGGATTAATTTATCAGATGATAACGGTACCGTAACCGGAAACAGCTCGCAACAAATTGATATTGAGTTTAATGCAAAAGATATAAATGCAGGGGTTTATTCAGCCGATGTTATTATTAATTCAGACGACCCGCTTAATACTGCCGACACTATAGCTTGCACCTTTACGGTTGAAGGCGAACCAACCATTGTTACATCAAAAAACTCACTAACATTTGGCAGCTTATTTTTAAACGACACAAAAACCGACACCATAGTAATTAACAATACAGGTTGCGATACATTAAAAATTACAAATATAGTTTCAAGTTTAAGTGAATATACAACTAATGTAACTCAAACAGTTATTTTACCCAAAGATTCACTCTATTTAAAAGTAAAATTTACGCCAACACATGAGGGCGACTTTACAGGCACCTTAACTATTTTTAATAACGATGCCGACTCTGTAATAAATTTAACAGGCACCGGCATTGGCTCTCCTGAGTTTTCAGTTGATGTTAATGTATTAAATGCAACTGTTACCGAATGTAACGAATCAACTACCGAGCAGTTTACAATAAACAATACAGGTGATGGTGAGTTAACCTTTGAAAACACCATACAAACTTATGGTTTTGATGATACTAAAGCAGGAACAATAATTAGTAAATCAAATAACAGGATTTATCTATATTATGGTTTTACAATAATTGGCGATTATTTATATGGTACCAGACCATGGCAATTTTATAAATATAATTTAAAAACTGAATCTTTAGTCAGGCAAAGAAGTCTATTTTCATATGCGAGAGGAGTGGTTTATGATGGGCAACAATTATGGTTTGGTGATAATATCGGACAACTAAGAAGTTATAATTTAGATGGGATATCAAATAATAAAACAATTCAAATGCCATATTCCACTTACTCTTCACTTACTTGGGATGGCGAATATATTTTAGCAGCACCCGTAAGTCACAACCCAACAATTTATAAAATAAACAGCTCCGGTGATGTTATTGAAACATACAGCAGCAATGTTAGCTGTACAATTTATTCATTTACATGGGCTGCAAATCATGCCGAAGGGCAATTATGGGCATATGGTAGCAATGGTAAAATTATGCAGCTTAAATTAGTTGGTAACACTTTTGAAATTGTTAATCAGTTTAATAAGCCTACTGGTTTTTATAATTATAATATATACCACGATGGAACCGATTTATTAAATTCAACAGAAAATAGTGGAGGTTATAAATTAATGAGATTTGATGATGGTGTAATTGAAGCTGATAATTGGTTAAGTCTATCATCTGAAAGCGGCAATGTAAGCATTAACAGCACACAGCAAATAGAGGCTACATTTAAATCAGAAAATATAAATGCTGGCGTTTATATGGCCGATATAATAGTAAAATCAGACGACCCACTAAACACAGCCGATACTATTGTATGTACATTTAATCATGAAGGCAAACCGCAAATTTTACTATCAGATAATTCGTTTGATTTTGGCGATGTTTGGGTTAATCGAATCAATCTTCAAACATTTACAATAACAAATACAGGTTGCGATACTCTTAAAATATATAGTATATCGAGCGATTTACCCGATTTTTCGACAGATATGAATACATTTAATATTATGCCCGGTAAGTGGCAAGATGTAAACGCTACATTTGCCCCAACCGCTTATGGTATGCAAAATGCCGAACTAACAATAGCAACAAATGTAGGAGATTCTATAATTAACCTTACAGGAAACGGTTTAGCACCAATAATTATCGATATTACCACATTAAAACCCGATGGCTATTACAATGAAGACGAAGTAATAGACTTTTTGGTTGATTTTGATATGATTGTAAATGTAACAGGTACACCACGTATAAAATTAAATACCCTACCGTCATCCAAATCCCACACTAATTCAGTACCGCAATCATCAAGTAAAGCCCCAACGGCAAATGTTGCTTATTATAATAGTGGCAGTGGCACATCGCAGCTAACTTTTAGATATACAGTTGGAGATGATGACAACTCTGATGACTTAGATTACACTACGGTTGATGACCTTACCCTTACTGGCGGCACAATTAGACATAGTGTAAGTGATGCAAGGTTAATGTTGCCAACTGTAGGCACAATATCTGATATTCATAATATAGTAATTGATAATATATATCCTGCAACCCAGCTTGCATCTATTACACCAAATCCAACCGGTGGTATAATAAAAGTGTCGGCTAATTTTGGCGAAATAGTAACTGGTTTTGAGTTATCGGATATTGTAGTAGGAAATGGTATAACAAGTAACTTTAAAACATTAAATTCAGGTGCACTATATACATTTAATGTAACTGCATTAACTGAAGATGATGTAACAATTGATGTAAATGGCAATGTTGCTCAAGATTTAGCCGGCAACAAAAATACCGCAGCAACGCAATTAATAGTAAAATTTGATAATACACCGCCAACGGTCAGTTTATCATCTTCATCAGCTAACCCAACCGGCGATAACCCAATTGTATTATCAGTACGTTTTAGCGAGGATGTTAATGGATTAACACTGTCAGATTTTGCAGTTAGTAACGGTTCGGCAACAAACCTTGTAACAATAAACCCTGCACAATATACTGTAGATATTTTACCAACGGCAACAGGTACGGTAACGATTGGTATTCCGGCAAATGCTGTTAAAGATTTGGCACAAAACGGAAATATTCAGGCCGACCAGTTTAGTATAGTTAGTAGCAGCATATCGCCTACGGTTAGTTTATCAACAACATCAAGTAGCCCAACAAACAATAGCCCAATTGTAACAACCGTTGAGTTTAGCGAAAATGTTACCGGTTTTGAGCTATCGGATATAAAAGTTACAAATGGTGCAACAAGCAATCTTACAACAGTAACAGCAAATAAAAAATATACTGTTGATATTACTCCCACAATCGAGGGCAAAGTAACCATTAATCTGGATGCAAATAAGGTTGAAAATTCAGGAGGCAACGGAAATACCCAGGCCGACCCATTAAGCTTTTATTATGATGCAACTGCACCAACAGTGCAACTGTCAACCAATGCAGTTAGCCCAACAGCTACTACTACAATAAGTGTAAATATTGATTTTAACGAAGCAGTTACTGGCTTTACTTTAACCGATATAACAGTAAATAATGGTACTGCAAGCAATTTTGTGGCAGTATCTGAAAAACAATTTACAGCCGACATAACACTTACGGCAAACACTACTGTTACTATTGATGTGGTAGCCGGCGTAACAACCGATAAAGCAGGCAATAATAATACTGCTGCAAACCAATTAAGCATTGTTTCCGATAAAACAGGACCAACAGTTGCAATATCTTCAACCGTTACAGGCACAACAAATCATAAACCTGTTAAAATAACAATTGAGTTTAATGAAACTGTTTCTGGTTTTAACTTGTCAGACATGACAGTAGGCAATGGTTATGTTACCAATTTATTTGAACTTACAGCCGGAACAAAATATGAGGCAAACCTTTTTGCAACAACCGAAGGTGAAGTTACTGTTGACATAGCTGCAAATATGATTACAGATGTTGCCGGAAACGGAAATAGTGCCGCAACACAGTATAGCATTGTTTATGATGGCACAAGGCCAGCAGTTACAATTTTAACCCAAGTGCCTGAGCTTACCAATAGCAGCCCATTTGGCATAACCATTGACTTTAGCGAGGCAGTAAGCGGATTTGAATTGACAGACATAGTGGTAGTTAACGGAACAGCAGGTAGTTTTGTTGAAGCAGTTGCCGGAACACAATTTACTGCCAACATAACACCAACCAGTATAGGCACTATAACAGTTGATGTTACAGCATATAGCGCAACCGATAATGCAGGCAACGACAATACTGCTGCCACACAGTTAAGCGTAACTTACGATAATATAAAGCCAACGGTAGTAATATCGTCGCAAACAAATAACTTAACAAATGAAAACCCTTTGACCATAACAATTGATTTCAGCAAAGAGGTAAGTAGTTTTGATTTATCGGATATAACCGTAAGTAACGGTACTGTTGATAACCTGATTGAAGTAATTGCCGGCAAACAGTTTACTGCCGGTATAACACCATCAGAAGGTACCGTAACAGCAAATATTGCAGCAGGAGTTGCAACCGATGCCGCAGGCAATAGCAATACAGCTGCCAACCAATTTAGCAGAACATACGATGGCACACCTCCGGGTACATCAATTTCAACAACAGCAGTAAGCCCAACAAACAACACTATTGAATTAACAATTGAGTTTACCGAAAAAGTTTATGGATTTGGTTTGCCGTTTATATTTATGGGTAATGCCACAGGTACAAACTTTGTTGAGGTTGAGGAGGGACTAACATATACAGCAACAGCAGTACCAAATTCCGATGGCAAAGTAACAATATATGTAGCTGATGGTGTTACAAATGATGAGGCCGGAAATGGTAATACAGCATCGTCAACAATAGTTATTGAATATGAAGGTACAGCACCAATTTTAAATAGTATTTTGTTAAATGGAGTTACTGCAAATTCGGCTAACTTTACATTAATTCCGCATAAAGATGGCAATGTATATTATCAGGTTCTTTTACCAGAAACCACGCCACCAACAGTTAATGATATTTTAGGCAGCTTAAACGATTCAGTAGTTGTATCAGGCAATATGACCATTGAAGGCGAAATTGAAAATGAATTGCTGATTACCGGATTGTCAACTAACCAAAAATACATATTGTATATGGTTACTCAAGATGCACTTGGAAACAACTCATCGGTTTACAGAATTGATTTCAGTACTAATTTTGTTGATTTATCTGATACCAAAGGATTTGATTTTCAGGTTTATCCAAACCCAAACAGTGGTGTTTTTCAAATTGACCTTGCTGATGCCGATATCAATGAAGCATTTATTACAGTACATGATTTAAAAGGTAATAAAATAGCAAACATTGACATAACCGAACAAAAACAAACAATTGATTTAGGCGAGCAGCCTCAAGGTGTTTATTTTATGAAGGTGCATTTACACAACGAGGTATTTACACACAGGTTTGTAATTGAGTAATTTGCAAATATTAGGTTTAATTGTAGTATAAGTTTAGTAAAAAAGCCCTTGCTGATTCTCAGCAAGGGCTTTATTTATTAAATGTTTATGAATAGCAAAATCTATCAACAATATCTTTAATTTTTTTTATTAAATAGGGCTTTGTTACCAATTCGTTAAAACCTGCACTATTAAACTCGTCAAAAAAATCATTGGGGTTATGTGCTGTTAATGCTATTATAGGCATTTTTGAAATAGGTTCATCCATTTCGCTCCTTATATATTTTGTTGTTTCTAACCCATTCATAACAGGCATTTCAATATCCATTAAAATAATATCAAAATTATGTTTTTCTAATTGTTTAATGGCCTCTTTGCCATTGTTGGCAACTTTACAATCGCACCCTATTTCCGATGCAATTTCAGATAGTAAAATTCTATTCACAAAAATATCATCAACAATTAGTAATAAAGGCTTTGACATAAAATATTAGTTATTAGTTTAATAAAAATAAAAAAAATACTATTAACCTTAAATCTGCAAGATTTAACAAATTTTTGTTGATTAACAGATTATTAGATGTAATTTACATGCATTTCATTAAGTAAAATGCCAAGAATATCAGCACTGGCTCTGTTAGGTCTAATAGCTTAAAATACAATATAACCCAATAATATCTGCGGTTATTAGGATTAGTTAAACAACATATGTAAAAAAAATATTAAAAAGATTTATTGTTATATTAAACAATTAAGCGATTTAAAAGTTTATAATTAAAAGACATCTTTTATGAATAAAACAGACAACAATATACTTAATAATTTTTTAAAGGACTTTCCTCGCAATGAAATAATTAATAAGTTAATCACAATTGATAATAAGATAAGCTCATTGCATACTATTTCATCAAAAGATTTTTTATATTTTAATATACTTTTAAAAAAGTATTACAATAAAATTAAAGACATATCAGATGCAAATAGTGTTATTTCAACATTTATTAATAACGACTTACCCTCTATAAAAAATAAGATAAATGATAAACAAAATATGCAGGTTCAGTTGTTAAGCGAAACCGATACTAATATTAACAAAATCATTAGCCTGTTTGCACAGATATACTCATCAATAGATTTGTTGATAGTGCCTTTTAACAATTTTAAGCAAAATGTTATTACACTAAAGTATATACTGGCAAATTTAAAATTGCATCTTAACTATGTTGAACTTACCAATAAAAAAGAATTGCAAAATAGCGTTCAATCAATTGAAAAAAATATAGAAATAATACACAACCAAATAGAAAATATCGATTTAAAAACAGAATCAGTTTCAAAACAGGCTATTCGTCTTAAAAACAGTACCTGTTTAATTGAAAACTTAAGCAATTCAAAACAAAATAATGAATTGAGAAAGGTTACAAATACCTTTAAAAAACTATCAACTGATAGTTATTTGCCCAATAGTTTTGTGTCTGATTTAAACAACCGTACACAAAAGTGTTTTGCCTACATGGGCGAGGTAATAACAAATATTCAATACCATGATATTATTAGGCAAAAAATGGAACATATACAAACATCGCAAAATAAATTATTAAACGAGATTAAAAATATAAATAAATTAAAAAAAGATACCGATAGCCAGTTACACTTAATTGTAAAAATACCTGAAATAACCGATATACAGGTAGCGCAACTTTTATATACAAATAAAGACTATCAAACATCTATTGAGAAAATTACAAATCAGCTTATTGAGGTGGGGAATGAAATGAAAGCATTAAATTCCATTTACAATTCAATACATGAAAATGCTTTTAAATTTGACAATAACTCTATAAGCCAAATAGCTAAAACTCAAAGTATTTTTGCTGAATATTTTGAAAATCTTACTGCTAATTGGAAAAAAGCAACCAATGAAATTTCTCATCTTAAAGACAATTATAATAGTCTTAAAAATGAGTATAGCACCATATTTTTAAATGAAAAAGCACTGCGAAATGAGGTTAGTAATTTTGAATCGCTTATGCACGAAAACGGAAAGAATTTTGGAAATGAACTAACTCGCAGATTAAAAGATTTATTTACTGATTTGCAAATAAACTCCAACTCGTCAAAAACACACCTTAATAGTATTACGCAAAACATTAGGCTATTAACAAATATTATTGATACCTTTAAACCACAGAGCAAAAACTATTATATTGATACTAAATCAATAAAAGACCTTTCGGGCAAAACAGACCAAATAAAGCAGAAAACTAATGAATACACTCAATTAAGTGCAAAAATATCAGATGAGATAACAATGTCGCTAAAGAAAATTGAATATTATAAATATTTTAAAAAAACAGTAGAAGAAATTGTATCTTTATTAAATGAAATTAATGAAAAAGTTAATTGCGGTACTTTAAAAAACAAATTGGGCGATAACAAAAAGTATCTTGAAGAGATTGAGAAATTATATACCATGAAAAGTGAGCGTGACATACACGCAAACCTAACCAATAAAGGCAAAAGTATTAACAAATTGCTCAATGAATCTGAAAGTGAATCATATAATATTGATGATAACGATATAGAACTGTTTTAAAAAATCATTTACAGTTATACATAAAAAAACCAAGCATACTATGAAAGAGTATAAAATTAGCTCATCAAAAAACAAAAAAACAAAAGCTCTTGACATTAAAATGCAAGGTCATTTAAATGTCTCCAATATTTTAGGAATCCAAAAAGAACTAAACTCGGCTATTAAAAAAAGCAAAAAAGTGAACCTGAAAATATCTGAAGTTGACGATGCCGATTTATCATTAGTTCAATACCTAATAGGTTTGAGAAAAAAATGCCATGAATCAAATATTGAAATCAAAATTGACCTTGCAATAAGCAATGAAACATTAGAGCTGTTCAACAGAGCAGGATTTGCCAATACAATTAATTAATTATAAAAATCCATTCAAAATGGGAAAAAAAATACTTATAATTGACGATTCAGAAAGTATCCGAGAGGTAGTAAGCTTTACACTTGAGAATGCAGGCTATGAAGTATCTAAAGGTATTGATGGTCAAGACGCTTTAAAATATCTTGACAAAGCAAAGTATGACCTAATAATTACCGACTTGCACATGCCAAATATGAATGGCATTGAATTTATTAAACACGCCAGAAAACATCCTGACTATCAGTTTGTTCCTATCCTGTTTTTAACCACAGAATCGCAAACTGCAAAAAAAATGGAAGCAAAAGATGCCGGGGCAACCGGTTGGATAATAAAACCTTTTGTTCTTGAAAAGCTTTTAGCAGCAATAAATAAAGTTATACGATAATGGATAAATTCAGAGAAAAGTTTGTAGAAGAAGCCAACGATCTCATAAACGATCTTGAAAAATCGCTGCTCGAACTCGATGGCAATCAGGAAAACCCTGATATTATAGAACAAATATTCAGGGTTATGCACTCCCTTAAAGGTGGAAGCTCAATGTTTGGCTTTAAAAAAATGGATAAATTCACACATCATCTTGAAAATATATATGATTTAATTAGAAATAAAAAACTTGGCATAAATGATGATATTCTTAACGTTACTTTGGCATCGGTAGATCATTTGCGCAACTTGATTCAAGAAAAAGATGATGACGAATCAGCACATCAAGTTCAACACGATTTGCTAATGGTAAAAATAATGGATATTATTAACGAAAATGTTGTTTCAAAAAATGCCAGCACAACTATCCAGCATATTGATGCACGCATAAACAAAAATTTATCAACATATTACATAAGTTTTGTACCGCATAACGATATTTTCAAATTTGGCACAAACCCACTATACCTTATTGATGAACTGTATGAGCTAGGTAAAATAAAGGTGTTTCCGCGGTTCGACAAACTACCCGATAGCACAACCATGGATCCTACTAAATGCTATGTATATTGGGATATATTTTTGGCAACAAACCAAGGCATTAATGCTGTTAGCGAAGTTTTTATTTTTGCCGATAACCAATGCAACTTAAATGTACATAAAGTTGCTGAAATAAATCTATTAGAAGAGCCATCGTTTATTGGCATTATTGAAAAAACAATAAAAACCCAACAAAAAGTTGATGTTAACCAGTTGCTGTTGTTAACTCAAGAGTTAGAAAAAGTATTTACCAAAGATGAAGACAAACAAACAAAAACACTTGTCACCGATAAAGTAAAAACAAGCATAAGCAGCATCAGAGTTTCGTCTGATAAGCTAGACAACCTTATTAACTGGGTAAGCGAACTTATTACAATACAAGCACGCCTAAGTCTTTTTGCCACCGATACAGAAACTGCCGAATTGATGCCAATTGTTGAAGAGGTTGAAAAAATATCGCGCCGCTTACGCGACGATGTTTTTAGCATAAGATTAATTCCCATTGAAAATATGCTTACCCGCTTTCACAGGTTAGTTAGAGAATTATCACAAGATATGGGGAAAGAGGTAGTATTTAAAACTGAAGGTACTGAAACTGAACTTGATAAAAATATAATTGAAATTTTAGCCGACCCACTAATGCATATTGTACGAAACAGTATGGATCATGGAATTGAAAGCATTGAAGAACGCCAAAGCTTAGGAAAACCAAAACGTGCCACTATTTTACTAAAGGCCTTTTATTCAGGAGCAAGCGTTATAATTCAAATATCAGACGACGGCAAAGGTATTGATCCTGAATTAATTAAAAATCAGGCAATTATAAAACAGCTAATAGCACCCGATGCCGAATTATCAGATAAAGAAGTATTCGACTTGTTATTTTTACCCGGCTTTTCAACAGCCCAAAAAGTTACAAAAGTTTCAGGCAGAGGTGTAGGAATGGATGTGGTAAAACAAAAAATATCTGAAATTAGAGGCGAGGTTGAAATAGACTCAATAATTAACAAAGGGACAACCATAACAATTAAACTGCCATTAACACTATCAATAATTGATGGATTATTGGTTCAATTAGGAGAAACTAAATTTGTAATACCATTATCATCAGTTGACAAAGTTTACGAATTTAAGCACTCAGAACTTGAGAATGCCGTAAACCATTTAATAAGGACAGAAAATACTGAAATTGCCCATCTTAATATGCGCGAGCTGTATGAAATTGAGGGAGAAGCACTAGAAACAGAACATGTTGTTGTTGTTCAATATGGCGAAACAAAAATAGGATTATCGGTTGATAATATAATAGGCCAATACCAAGCTGTATTAAAACCCCTTGGCAAATTATACAAAAAGCAACAATCAATATCAGGGGCAACTATATTGGGCGATGGTTCTGTAGCTCTCGTTATGGATACAAATAAACTTATATCAGACTTTGCCAATAACGAAATTAAAATTGGAGGATAATTATGGACGAGAAAATATTAGATACAGTAGATAATGTATCAACCTTTTTATCATTTAAGCTAGCCAAGGAATTTTTTGCAGTAAATGTGGCAAAGGTTTTAACCATTTTAGAAATTAAACCCATTACCAAAGTTCCAAATTCGCCCAATTACATGAGAGGTGTTATAAACCTGCGAGGCAATGTTTTACCTGTTATTGATATGCGAATTAAATTTGGGATGGAAACTACAGAGGTTACTGATAACACATGCATTATTGTACTTAATGTAATTATTGAAGATGAAAATATACAATTAGGAATATTGGTTGACTCAGTTGATAAGGTTTTAGAGATAAAAGACAGTGAAATTGAAGAATCACCTGCCATTGGAACAAAATATAAAACTGAATTTATACAAGGGATGTATAAATTAAGCAATGGCTTTATAATGCTCCTTAATATCGACCTTATTTTTAGCTCAAGCGAACTGTTAATAGCCAAAGAGGTGGAAAATGCAGAAAAAGAGAATATTAAAAGTAACGGTTCATAAATATTGCCAGCAAGAAAACTCCGCATTTTTAAGTAAATTAATGTTTTTGGACAAGCACTAAATAGCTTTAATTATTTTTATGGATAATGTATTAAGCAATAGCATTTATAATACCTCTTTATCAGATAAAGAATTTAATAAATTAAGTCAATTCATTCAAATAAATTATGGAATAAAAATGCCTCCTACCAAAAAAATAGTTTTGCAGGGTAGGCTGCAAAAACGGTTACGTAAACTTCAAATTGCCGATTATAAAACATATATCGATTTTGTTTTTAGTAAAAAGGGGCAACATGAAATAATACACATGATGGATGTGGTTAGTACCAATAAAACCGACTTTTACCGCGAGCCAATCCATTTTGATATATTAACAGATAGTATTTTGCCCACAATATTTAATAATAAAAGCACAGCAAAAACAAAAGTATGGAGTGCAGGTTGTTCATCGGGCGAAGAACCATACACACTTGCTATTGTTTTAAATGAGTTTAAAGAGAAAAACCCTGGTTTTGATTTTGAGATAATGGGCACCGATATTTCAACAAAAATGTTACAGCAAGGGGCAAATGCCATTTATAAAGAAGAGCGTATTGATATTATACCACTTAACCTAAAAAAGAAATACTTCCAAAAATCAAAAGACCGAACAAATCCAAAAGTTCGTGTTAATAAAATACTTAGGGATAGAGTTAAATTTCAACGCCTTAACTTTATGGATACAAACTACAATATTAACGAAACATTTGATATTATTTTTTGTCGAAATGCACTCATCTATTTTGAGAGAGAAAACCAGGAAGATGTTATTAATAAGCTATGTAGCAAGCTTAAACCCCAAGGTTATTTCTTTTTAGGTCATTCCGAATCAATTACAAACATGAAAGTTCCTATAAAAAGTATAAAACCAACAGTATTTATAAAAACATAAACAAACCGCCATGCTGTCAGATAAAGAATTAATTGAAGAATTAAAATTGAGGCTGAAAGAAGCTGTCAATTGCCAAAAAATAATTGGCAAACAACACGATGAATTAAAACTGGTTAACGATAAGCTAACAGATTCAGAGTCGTTAAAAAGCCATTTTATTTCAAATATTACTAACGAAATAGTAAATCCATTTGCCTCAATACTGGGGTTGTCAAAAAGTATAATTGCAGCAAAAGATGTTGATATAAAAAAAATTAAAAACATGGCTGAATTGATACATTCCGAAGCTTTTGAACTTGATTTTCAGTTAAAAAATATATTTACGGCTGCACGTATCGAAGCAGGCGAGGCAACCCCTGATTTTATTAAAACAGACATTAACCAATTGGTTGGTAGCGTGGTAGGTGCATATGAATACAAAGCTGAACAAAAACAGCTTAATGTGAACTTCTCATTTAAAATTGAAAAAAAATTAAAAGAAACCTGTTTTTTTAGAACCGATCCTGAAAAACTGAAGCTTATATTATCAAACTTACTTAATAACGGAATAAAATACAGTAATGCTGCAAACCGTATTGAAGTTAAGGGCTGGGTTGATAATGATACATTAAAAATATCGGTTAAAGATTATGGCATTGGCATAGACAAAAAAAACCTTGCCTCAATTTTTGACCGCTTTAAAAGAATTGACACCTCAATAAACTCATTAAACCCGGGTCATGGATTGGGATTGTCTATAACAAAAGCATTACTTGATATATTAAATGGAGAGATTGAAATAGTAAGTAAACGAAATATAGGATCAGAATTTACAGTGTCAATCCCACAATCTGAAACTATTGATACTGAAGGATACGCTATAGATGGAAACGAATTTATTTTTAATGACGATGAAGATGGTGTCTTCTAACAACCAAATAAATACGCATTTTTTGTATCCATCAGCTCTGTTTGCTGATGAAGAACCATATTTAGTAGATACTATTTTAGGTTCATGTGTTGCTGTATGTCTTTATGATCCTGTGAAAAAAATTGGAGGTGTAAATCATTATATGCTGCCTTTTTGGAATGGAACAGGGTTAGCATCACCAAAATATGGAAATATTGCAATTCAAAAGCTTATTGAAAAAATGTTAGCGTTTGGTTCTAAACCTACCAATTTGCAAGCAAAAGTATTTGGTGGAGGCGAAATTGTTGAATCAAAAACTAACATATTTAAAATTGGAGAACGGAATATTGAAATAGCAATAAAGACATTGAAAGAAAACAAAATAAAAATAATAGGACAAAGTGTTGGAGGTAAATTAGGGAGAAAAATACGATATAATACAGAAACAGGTATAGTATTAATGAAACTAATTAAAAAGCAGCTGTAATAATGAATGAAAAAATAAAAGTCTTAATAGTTGATGATTCTGCTGTAGTTAGGCAAACCCTAAGTAGTATATTGACAGAAGATTCACTTATTGAAGTGATAGGGGTTGCCGCCGATCCGTATTTTGCTGCCAACAAAATTGCACATGAAGTACCCGATGTTATTACGCTTGATATTGAAATGCCACGTATGGATGGATTGACTTTCCTTCGCAAAATTATGACACAGCATCCAATTCCGGTTGTAATAATATCAAGCTTAACCGAAACAGGAACCGAAACAGGCATTAAGGCCTTAGAATATGGTGCAGTTGAGATTATCACAAAACCAAAATTAAGCACAAAAGAGTTTATTGAAGAATCAAAAACAAGAATTATTGATGCCATTAAAGCAGCAGCAAGTGCAAAACTTAAGCGCAAAAAAAATATAATAAGACCCAAAACTCCCATTGTAGTAAAACCCAAACTAAGTGCCGATGCTGTTATTTCAAAAGGGAATCTGAATAAAAGCATGTTAAAAACCACCGAAAAGGTTGTAGTTATAGGTGCATCAACCGGAGGTACCGAAGCACTAAGGGTTTTTCTTGAGTCGTTACCTGCCGATAGCCCCGGAGTAGTAATAGTACAACACATGCCCGAACAATTTACACGATCATTTGCCAATAGACTTAACGACCTATGCAAGGTTTCTGTAAAAGAAGCCTCAAATAACGACACAGTAATTAGAGGGCGTGCATTAATAGCACCGGGTAATCACCATTTAGTACTTAAACGAAGTGGTGCCCGCTATTTTGTCGAAATTAATGACGGCCCACTTGTTAACAGACATAGACCATCGGTTGATGTGCTATTCCGTTCAACAGCAAAATATGCAGGAAAAAATGCAATTGGAGTAATTATGACAGGCATGGGCGATGATGGTGCACGTGGGTTGCTTGAACTAAAAGAAGCCGGAGCACATACAATAGCACAAGACGAAAAAACCTGCATTGTTTTTGGAATGCCAAAAGAGGCAATTAAAATAGATGCAGCAATTGAAGTTATGTCATTAGATAAAATTGCAAATAGAGTATTGAAATTACAGTATTAAATACTGCATTACTAAAAATACAAATCCAACGTTTTACTGCAAAATTTCATGAAATTTCAAATATTTTAGTAATTTTAGACAGTCAACATATATTTTGATATAATTTTAATAAAATTATTTTACGAACGCCTTCATTTAAATCTGAATGGAAAAGAAAAACATAACTAATTTTAAAATACAATTTTCAGTAATAGCTTTTATTTTAAGTATAATAGGAATAACTATTATTTACGCAGGAATCCTATCGGAAAACGATATGGTTTTTACTTTTAAAAATTTTTTTAAATTACATTCATCAGGGTGGCATTATTACCTTTATGACACAGCACCAATTATTATTACAATAACAGCGTACATTGCTGGTTATTTTACATACAATATTGCATTAAAACTTGACAGTTTAGAGAAAGAAAGTGCAAGAAAAACAGGCAACATGCTTGATTTTGCTGAAAATTTAACAAAAGGAAATCTTAATATTGACTATGAGCCGGCTAAGGACAATACGCTAGGGAAAATTCTGATAAATTTACGTAACAGTTTAAAAACCAATTCAGAAGAGGAAGGACAAAGAAAAAAAGAAGACGACCAACGCAATTGGATTGCAGAAGGATTAGCCAAGTTTGGAGAGATACTTAGGCATAATAATGATAATATTGAAACATTAAGCTATGAGCTTATAAGTAATTTATGCAGGTATATTGGTGGCGTGCAAGGTGGTTTTTTTGTAATAAATGATGAACTTGAAGAAGATAAATTTTTTGAGCTGATTGCACATTTTGCATATGACAGAAAAAAATATAATAAAAAAAGAATTGAACTATCAGAAGGGTTAATAGGCAGATCGGCTTTTGAGAAAAATATTATTTATATTGACGAAATACCTGATAATTATGTTGATATTACAAGTGGCTTGGGCGAAGCAAACCCTAATGTATTATTAATAGTACCCCTTAAAGTAAATGAAGATGTTCATGGAGTTATTGAAATAACATCGTTTGATTACTTTGAACCATATAAAATAGAGTTTATTGAAAAAGTAGCAGAGAGTATTGCAACAACCTATTCTACTGTTAAAATAAATATTCGCACAGCCAATCTTTTAAATGAATCGCGCGAAGCTGCAGAAAGGCTTACACAACAAGAGGAAGAGATGCGGCAAAACATGGAAGAGTTACAGGCCACACAAGAAGAAGCAGCCAAACAAGCAGAAGAGTTTATCAGCTTCACAAACTCGGTAAATCATACATTAATTAGAGCTGAATATGATATTAATGGAATTCTGCTTTATGCAAATACTAAATTCTTAAAAAAACTGGGGTACAGCAATAACTCTGAGGTTGAAGGGCACCATATTTCAATATTTATTGGCGATAAAGATAAGGCATGGTTTAATGAAATATGGGATGAGTTGGCAAAAGGTGGCAAACACTTTGAGGGGTACATGAAGCATATAACAAAAAAAGGCAAAGACCTTTGGACAATGGCCACTTATACTTGCGTAAGAAATAATATGCAAGGGGTTGAAAAAATACTGTTTCTTGCTATGGATACTACCGAACAAAAAGAGCAGAGCTTAGATTTTGAAGGACAAATTGAGGCTATAAATCAATCGGGATTAAAAATAACATATACCACTAGTGGACATATGATTGATTGTAACCAAAAATTTATGGATGTTTTAGGATACTCAACCGAAGATTTAAAAAACTATAGCGTATTTAATTTTGTGGGCGACAAAGACCAAACCGAATTTGAAGATATATGGGATAAAATAATAAATGGAGAACCTTACCAAGGGCAAGCTAAACTAATTAGCAAAAATGGCAAATCTCAATGGTTTGATGTTACCTATAATGCTGCTTACAATATGTACGGTGAGATTTCAAAAATAATATCAATTGCTCATGATATAACTGAGCAAAAAGAGATGGAGCTGTTAACAAAACAGCAAAATAAGCTGCTTAAAGAACAAGAAGATGAGCTAAAGGCCAATGAAGTAGAACTTCAAAATAGACTTGAAGAAACTAAAAAAGAGGTGAAACTTCAGTTCCAAGAAATTGAAAAAATAAAAGTTAGAAATGAAAAAACTTTAGAAGGGGCATATGATGCTATTATTACCATAAATCAAGATGGAATTGTTGAGTTTTTTAACCGTGCAGCAGAAAACCTATGGGGGTATTCAAGAAAAGAGATAATTGGATATAGTGTTAAAAAGCTTTTTAAAGAGGTTAAAGAGGAAAATGAGGACGAAATGATATATACTTTGACCCGACCTGAGAAACGTAAACTAATTGGCTCAAGAAAAGAGACTAATATATTAAATAAAGATGGTAACGAAACTCCTGTGTTACTGATGTTGGCAGGAGCTAAAGTTCAAAATGAATATACCTATACGGCATTTATCCAGAATATTGAAGTTGAACTATTCTAACCTGATTAATTCATAAATTTTCTCAAAAGAGAATTATATATTTGATTGTCAGGCTAAGAGAAATTAAATAAATTATATATTTTTGTAGCGGTTGCAATTTTATTGTATCCGCTACGTTTTTTATATCTAACCTGAATTATATATGAGTTTTTTGTTATGAAAAGCCATGCTTAATTCAGGCTAAATAAGCAAGTAACTTTTAAATAATGAAACCCCTTTATTTTGCAACTGCAGCACTTATACTGCTCACTGTTTTTTCATGCAGAGAAACTGAAGATTTTACTTCCGACCCATCGGCAGTATTAACTTTTTCAACCGATACGGTACATTTCGATACTGTTTTTACAACAATTGGATCCTCAACCCTACAGTTTCGTTTTTATAACCCAAACAGTAAAGCCGTAAAAACCACAATATCATTGGCAGGCGGTTCAAATTCATATTACAGACTTAATATTGACGGGCAACCTGCTACCGAAATTAAAAATTATGAAATTTTAGCAAACGATAGTGCTTATGTCTTTGTTGAGGTAAATGTCGATCCGCAAAATTCAAATAGCCCTATGGTTATTGACGACTCGGTAATGTTTTACACCAACGGCAACCAACAAAATGTAAAACTTGTTGCCTATGGGCAAGATGTTCATTTGTACAATGGCGAATATATTGAAACCCCAACATGGGTTGCCGATAAACCTTATTTAATTTATAATTCAGTTGCAATTAAAGAAGATGCAACACTTACAATTGAGGCAGGAGCAGATATATATTTCCATAATGAATCAGCAATGTGGGTATATGGCACTCTAAATGTCATGGGTACTACTGATGCAAGAGTTACATTT
Organism: uncultured Bacteroidales bacterium; assembly: GCA_965370965.1. Classification (GTDB taxonomy): domain Bacteria; phylum Bacteroidota; class Bacteroidia; order Bacteroidales; family SZUA-534; genus GH45. The sequence continues at coordinate 7,361 of CBDUWQ010000007.1, read as the reverse complement.
CAAGGCGATAGATTAGAGGAGTGGTATGAAAATGCACCAGGGCAATGGTATGGGTACATTAGAAATGAAAATGGCAATTATCCTGTTGGTGGACTTTTCTTTTCACCATCAAGTAAAAATAATATTATAGATTATGCTATAATAAGAAATGGTGCTATTGGAATACAGTTATATGATACTATGCCAAATAATAATTTAAAACTTACACTAAGTAATACTATTTTAAAAAATATGAGCGCAGTTGGGCTATACACACAATTCTCAAATACCCTAGTGTATAATACTGTAATTGCAAATTGTGGATTTTATGCTGTATTATTAACCCTTGGTGGCAATCATGAGTTTTACCACTCAACAATTGGTAACTATTACGAGTTTGATTCGCGAAAAACCGAATCGCTAATATTTACAAATTACTATAAAGATGAAGATGAAATTAAAGCTTTTGATTTTAACGCAATATTTGGAAATTGCATAATATATGGTGATCAAGAAATTGAATTCTATGCAGATTTTGATGTATCAACCGGAGTACAAGTTAGCTTTTTATTCGACCATTGTTTAATGAAACTTGATGAAGATTTTGACACAAGCAATGAAGATATTTATAAAAACATAATAAGACATAAAAACTCTCTGCCAAAGTTTGTAAATACATATGAGGGTAATTTTCGCTTAGACACCCTTTCGGCAGCTAAAGATAAAGGCTCAACCTATTACAGCTCGTTTTATCCGCTCGATCAGGATAATATTGACAGAACACTTGACGGAAAACCTGACCTTGGAGCTTATGAGCGTGTTGAGGGGGAATAAATATCCACCATGTAAATAATCAAATAAGGTACAGGGTTGTAGGTTATCCATTATTGGAGGGGTACAATTAAGTACTTTCTTTTTCAATTACTTCTACAATCATAAATCGTACATAGTAAATCTTAAATATTTGAAATTTACGATGTACGATTAGAAATTTAAGATTTTAAAATCATTCAAATTATGATATTAAGTAGAGTTTTAATAATATGCACTGCTTTCTATTTTATTGTAGGAATCAGCAATAAGGCTTTTTCGCAAGGTTTATCGAAACAGCTTACACAAAAAGTTGAAAAACCAAGGTATGCCCGCATAATGTTTTATAATTGCGAAAACCTGTTTGACATTTATAACGATACCCTTAAAAAAGATGAAGAATTCTTGCCAGAAGGAGACCGTCATTGGAACAAATACAAATACTTCAAAAAACTCAATAATACTTCAAAAGTAATAACCGCAGTAGGTGGATGGAAACCACCTGAACTTGTTGGCTTATGCGAAATTGAAAATGCAAAAACACTATATGACCTCACTAAAAACACACCTTTATACCTTTCTGAATATAAAGTAATACATAAAGAATCGCCCGACAGGCGAGGTATAGATGTTGCCCTTTTGTACCAACCAAAAAGCTACACGCCCATTAACAATACATTTATTACAATTAGTTTTCCGGATAATCCACAAAAACTAACACGAGATATTTTGTACTCAAAAGGAGTTTTTTCACAAGGCAGCGATACAATTCACCTATTTATTAACCACTGGCCGTCAAGGTGGGGAGGGCAATTAGAGTCGGAAGGGTATAGACTATATGTGGCTTCGGTACTTAAAACTTATACCGACTCAATATTATCGGTACAAAAAAATGAAAATATTATTATTATTGGCGATTTTAACGATGAGCCTACAAATAAAAGTATTGCACAAGTACTAAAAGCACAAACTTCAATAGATAAACCTGAGCAAAACAAACTGTATAATCTTACCTATGCATCAAATTATGAAACAGATTTGGGTACGCATAAATATAAAGGGCAATGGGCTATATTAGACCAGATAATTGTATCGGGCAACCTTTTAAACAAACAAAGTGGAATGTATGCAACCTCAGAAGGCACAGTGATTTTTAACGCCGCTTTTCTTTTAGAGCGTGATGATTCGTACCTTGGAAATAAGCCATACCGGACTTTTATTGGATATAAATATAATGATGGATACTCAGACCACCTGCCGGTATTTATTGATTTATATAAAAATTAGAATTGTTTATTCTATCAGTTTCCTACTGTGGTTTATCTTTTCCCGTCAACCCCATCTCCTCCCCTATTTCTAACATGTATTTATATGCTGCATCATATTCATTAGGAATAACACCGTCTAGTATGGCATTTCTGATTGATAGCTTAATATCGCCAACAGTTTTACCGGGGGTAATGCCAAATATCTCCATTATAGATTCGCCTGAAATAGGAGGTTGCCAGTTTTTTATTTTATCTTTCTCTTCAACCTCTTTTAACTTGCTACGTACTAATTGGTAATTCTCTAAATACTGCGACACCCTTTTAGGGTTTTTGGAGGTAATATCGGCATCGCACAAAGTCATTAAATCATTAATATCATCTCCTGCCTCAAACAACAGTCTTCTTACGGCACTATCAGTAACTTCCTCTTGAGCCAAAACAATTGGGCGCATATGCAAACCAACAAGTTTTTTTACATATTTCATTTTTTCATTTAAGGGCAACCTTAAATTCCTGAATATTTCAGGTATCATATTACTGCCTGTAAATTCGTGTCCATGAAATGTCCATCCTTGTTTTTTGCTAAATCTTTTGGTGGCAGGTTTTGCAATATCATGCAATAGAGCAGCCCACCTAAGCCATATGTTATCGGTGGTTTTGCAAATATTATCAAGCACCTCAAGTGTATGGTAAAAATTGTCTTTATGCTTTTTTCCTCCTTTAACCTCAACCCCTTTTAAAGCCTCAAATTCGGGTAATATAAGTTTTAGAAGCCCTGTTTTTTGCAGTAGCTTAAATCCCAAACTCGGCTTATAGCACATCATTATTTTATTTAACTCATCTGATATACGCTCAAACGATATTATTTTAATACGATGGCAGTTTCTTGTGATAGAAAGTAATGATTCTTCCTCAATGGTAAAATCCAATTGGTTTGCAAACCTAATTGCCCTTAACATCCGCAATGGGTCATCAGAGTAAGTAACGTCAGGGTCTAACGGGGTGCGAATTATTTTGTTATTCAAATCATCAATACCATTAAAAGGGTCTATTAATGTACCAAAATTACCAACATTTAAATTTAAAGCAAGTGCATTAATTGTAAAATCGCGCCTTTTTTGGTCATCCTCCAATGTACCATCTTCAACAATAGGTTTTCGCGAATTCCGCTGGTACGATTCTTTTCGGGCACCAACAAACTCAACCTCAATGCCTTTATAGTGAAACATAGCTGTTCCAAAATTTTTAAATACCGACACTTTTAGTTTGCCATCAAGCAGTTTTGCAACATCTTTTGCCAACTCTATTCCACTACCAACTGTAACAATGTCAATATCATGCGATTCTCGCTGTAAAAAAATATCGCGTACAAAACCACCTATCACATAAGCCTCAACATCACTTTTGGTACAGGCTTCGGTAACTTTTTTAAAAACAATATGGTTTAAATATTTATCCACTAATATGACATTTTTTCATTTTAAGGCAGCAAAAATAAACGTTTTTGTCATGAATTTGTTATAATAATAACGAAATAACAAAAATACATGTTTAAAATCAACTAATAATTCGTAATTTATTTGGGTGTGCAACAAAAATAACTAATTATTGGTTTTTAAACATGATATAATAGTACAGCAGCAAAAAAGCAGCAAGGAAACTGGAACACCGCCTTCCAAGCGGTAATAGATAAAAATTATATATTAAATATTAGTAGTTTATACAATACAAAAAAAAAGGCACAATAATTGTTTACATATCTACATATATAGATTTTTTGAATTAAAATTAAATAATCATGATTGAATTTTTAACAAAAGAGACGTTTAAGGAGAAAGTATTTGACTTTGAAAAAAACAAGGATTGGAAATTTGAAGGTGAATTGCCATGTATAATAGACTTTTATGCAGATTGGTGCCAGCCATGTAAAATGGTAGCTCCTGTTCTTGAAGAATTAGCTACAGAGTATGATGGCAAATTAGATATTTATAAAGTTGATACTGAAGATCAGCGTGAATTATCTGCTATGTTTGGTATCCAAAGTATTCCATCGTTATTGTTTGTACCAAAAGACGGGCAACCACAAATGACACAAGGTGCACTTCCAAAGGATTCGTTTAAAAAGGCCTTTAAGGATGTATTTAATGTTGAATAAGAAATAAGAAAAATAAAAAAGCCTGTATGCTATTGCACTACGGGCTTTTTTATTTGATAAATTTAATACTCTATCCAGAATTATGAATAATTCAGGCTATAATGCTAAAACTTTTTTTTTAATTGGCATATGTAATATTCTTAGTTACATTTCCAACTACTGCATCGTACTCCTCAATTAGTTCCTCAAATAATTCTTTTACCGATACTATTTCAGTAGTCCGATAAGCATTTGAGCCGGCAAATGAAAAACCAACATCCAATTTACCTTGAGATGAATTGTGCAATATTTCTGAAATACAATATGGCACTTTTCTAAAATCACACGATTTTAAACACTTCCATGGACACTTTATGGGTCTGGTTTCACCATTGTTAATCCTGTCAACAAAATCACTGCCTATTACACGCCCCGGCAATCCAACCGGACTGTCAATAAGTGTAATATCATTTTTTGTGCTATTTATATAGCTATTTTTAAATGCAATATCTGCATCGCACTCATGTGTAGTAACAAAACGGGTTCCCATTTTAACTGCTTTTGCACCTAATTTCATTATTTCATGAATATCTTTACCGGTATAAATTCCACCGGCAGCAATTACGGGTATTTCTTTGTTAAATTCTTTTTCAAACTCTTTAACAACAGCAACAGTCTCCTCAATTAAGGTAGATAGTTTTATGTTATTATCTATTAACTCTTGCTTTTTAAAACCTAGGTGTCCACCGGCCAATGGGCCTTCAACTGCAACAGCATCGGGAATATGGTTAAACTTTGAAGCCCAATATTTAAAAATAAGCCTTGTAGCCTTAGCTCCCGACACCTTTGGTATAAATTTAGTATGGATATTATCAAACCCTTTTTCTAAAACAAACTGTGGTAATTTAAGAGGCAGTCCGGCTCCAAGAAAAACAACATCAGCTTCTTCCTCAATCGACACCCGTAATAAATCATCATAGTCTGATAAGGCAACCATTAAATTAACCCCAATAGCTCCATTGCCTTTTGACAACTCCTTGGCTTTTTGTATATGCCTTTTTAGCGCAGTAATATTTGATTTACGAAAATTTTTCTCATAATTGGGTTCGCCCATACCTATAGCGGCTGCCGAAATAACCCCAATACCACCTTGATTTGCTACTGCCGATGCTAAACCTGATAATGAAATGGCTACTCCCATTCCACCTTGAATAATTGGCACCTTAACCGTAAGGTCTCCTATTTGTAATGGTCTCATATAGTATTTTTATTTATTAAAATAAAGCTTGTCCAGAAAACTCCGGATTATTGCAAAAGCTTATAAGTTTTGATGAATTTAACGTCAAAAATACTATACAGTTACGGTCAATATCTAAAAATGTGATTTAGACACTAATATTAGGTACGAAATGTCTATTTAGGGGTTAAAAAAGCTTATATAGGGACGAAAATTGAAAAACTATAGAGATTCTATTTTTTCTTTTAGCTGAACTATGGAAAGTTTCGATACAGGAATTTCAAACTCAATATTCTCAAAAAACAACCTATAGCCTTGCGAGTTCCCATCTACTCTGTCAATAAAGTTTATATTTACAATAAATGAGCGGTGGCATTTAAAAATATAACTGTAATCTTCTAATAATATTTGGGCTTTTAATAACGTGCTTCGTATTAGTTGGCTTTTAATGCTATCTCCATCTTTCCAAAATATCTCAATATAATTATCTGCCGAACGAATCAACAACAATAAACGCGCTTTAATTGAAAGTTTATCTTTTTGATACTCTGAATCAAAATGAATCAGTTTTTCGCTGTCAGTTTTACTTTCTCTAAGTTTCTCATTTAAATCATAAGCTGTTTTTAAATGCAACTTTAAAAGGCGGTTTTGGTTAAATACTATTAATAGTGTAAGCGGTACAATGGCAATCAATATTAGTCTAACAACCATGTAAAAATCAAATACCAATATCCCTAATGTTTTGTACATTAAAAAATAACCGAATGATATTGTAAACAACAACCATAAATTCCACAATATTTCTTTCCAAACAATCCACTCACGATGCAAAAATACCTTTGGTAATAAACTGGGGAGTACCATAAGGTTTAAACTTAACGACAAAAATGTTATTATCCCCAACCCTCCAACAAGGTAAATTTTTTCTTTATCTCCCAAAGTACTGATATCCAAAGGTTGAAATAAAAATAAAAAAACAAAAACACCAATGCTTATAAAAAATATTATTATAGCATTTCTCTTTAAATCATCATTAAATGGATATGATTTTTTTAAGAACTTTAGCATGAAGATATATCTATTAAAATTATTGTTTCTATTTGTTCCCTGTAATGTTCTAAAATTAGTGACAGGGTGTAAAGATATCTATTTTTCTCAGGAAACATAAACAATATAAAAATTTACCTGCAAAACATAAATAGTTATAAAATTGCACAATAATATATTTAAACTTGTTACTTTTAGTTTTAAAAAAAACAAACAAAACCAACGTGATTTACAATCAAAAAATTAAAGGTTACTTATCTGCTTTTATTGCTACACTTGCTTTATCTAATGTTTATATATTCAGCAAAGCAGCACTTAATGAGGTAAATTTATATCAATTTGGATTTTACTGGTTTGGATTTGCCATAATTTGGAATATTATATACTCATTTTCAATAGGCCATTTTAATACTGTTAAAAGACCAACAGGCTTTCAGATATGGAATTTTTTTGGTATTGGTATTGTTGAAGTAATTGCCACTACAGCAATTTTTATTGCCATTAACATAATACCAAACCCAACAATACCTGCTTTAATCCGCAATATTGAGCCTGTTCTTATTGTTTTTCTCGCCATATTATTTTTAAAGGAGAAGTATAATAAGATAGAGATTATAGGCGTAGTAATAACAATACTTGGTACAATTGTAATATCATATAATACAAACACAACTATAAAATCGTTTTTTATTCCCGGTGTTGGGTTTATGCTTATTTCAAGTGTGTTTTACGCTATCCGCACAATTTGGAGTAAAAAAGTTATCCACCACTTTTCTGCACTATCATTAAATTTGAATAAAATTGCTTTTTTATTTATAGTTGCACTTATTTTTACTTAAATTCAACTAATAAATGCAACTTTTAGATTTGGGATAATACATTACTT
>CBDUWQ010000006.1:0-42779 GCA_965370965.1 uncultured Bacteroidales bacterium | reverse complement strand
ATAGTATTGAATATAAGAATATTATAGTTGTATCTAAATAAACACCTCTATATATCTTTTATTCTTTGTGTCACTTTGTGCAATATCTATATCACGAAGAAGGCGAAGATTTTCACCAAGTTAGGCAAAAATCAATACTTGCATTTTACTGATAAGTTACAATAATAATAACCTTGAACTTTCTAACTTTTAACTTTCTAACTTTTTAACCTCTTCCAATTAATTATTTTTCCATTGTCAAGATGCCGCATCTCTTTTGGTATATTAGCCCTAATTTCATGCTTAAGCGCATTAATAAGTTTTTCTTTTAAAAAGCCTTGTGGTGTAATAATACTAATCTCGCGTTTTGGTGTGGGTTCTTTAAATTGGCGTAACCGTTTTTTTCTTTCATCATTCAAATCTAAGGTTGCCAAATAAGGCAATAGAGTATATCCATAGCTTTGTTCAACAAGTTTCATAAGCACCTCGAGCGAGCCTGTTTTATATCCAAATTTTAGTTTTTTAGGATAATAGCTCTGCTCACCGCAAAGGTTTATAACATGATTCCTAAAGCAATGCCCATCAGTAAGCAGCCACATTTCGTCGAGTTTTAAATTGCGCGATGATACTATACTTTTTTCTGCCAATTTATGATTATTTGAAACAAATAAAACAAACGACTCAAAATATACAGGAAGTTCATCTATGCCTTCTTCAGATATTGGTGTTGATACTATACCAATATCTATCAAACCCAAATTCATTTGTTCAACAACCTCGTGGGTCATTAACTCCTCAACATATATTTTTAGATTGGGGTACTTTTCAACCATTATGGGAATAAAAAGCGGTACAAGATACGATGCTATTGTGGGGATAATACCAATATGCACTTCGCCCGATAAATCATTTCTGGCATTTGATATCAACTCCGAAATACGAGTCTGCCCCTTTAAAATAGTACGGGCATAACTTATTATCTCTTTACCTATAGCCGTGGGTTCAACGGGTTGTTTATTTCTGTCAAATATCAATACGTCGAGCTCTTCCTCCAGTTTTTTAATCTGCATGCTAAGCGTTGGCTGGGTAACATGGCAGTTTTTGGCTGCCGACACAAAATGCCTGTGTACATCAACAGCAATAATGTACTCTAATTGTATAAGCGTCATTTATTTATCTTATTAGTAGTTATATTAAATCTCTTGCCCACGAATTTACACTTATTAACACTATTTTTTTCATTGTTACTAATCAGTGTTAGAAAACAAATACGAAGTCATGTAACTTGTTGATATTCTGATGAATTTGTTTTGCGGTGTTGCTATATTGCCAGCCTGACAGCATGGGCAGGCAGTAAAAAAACTACTGCATCACAAGAAAACAGCATCACAACCTTCCTGTAATCAGCAGATAGGCATCACAAAAAAATTACATTACTCCTTAATTTTAAAGGCTTTGCTTACACTGATTTGTTACTTTTCATTTAATAAACCAACAATTTAACAATGTAGCAATTGTATTATCTAAAACCTCATTTTATAAATAAACTGAAAATAGTTATCATTATATGTCAACCGCCTTGCATACCTAACACCAAATTCAAATGGCAAAGCAAACCTAAAAAGGTGCAAATCAAAAGTTAGGTCGGTACCAACCGATGATAGCTCAGATTTAGTATTATTGTATTCATAAATTAGATATTGATAAAAAGCATTAGCTTTTATCATTTTAATATAAACGTATTCAAACACATTTAAATCGGGGTATAGTATAGGTAATTGGTAATTTGCCTGTACCGATACCAACTGTGTATTGGCTTGATAGGTATATCCATAAGGATAAGCTATCCTATCGGTAAAATCATAATCGCCATACTCTTTTAATTGGTATCCGCCATAAATTCGCAAACCATGATTTTTTACTATACCGGGCAAATATAGCCAAGCCTCGGCACTTGCCAACCAACCCATTTGCCCTTTGTTAAAAGGCGAACTCATATACCTAAATTTAAAAATCTGTCCCCATCTCGACTGCAAATCGCGATGACTGGTGCGTAACAAATTGTACATGTAAAGTTGATAATACAAACTATGTATTTTTGGGCTCGTTAATTTAATTGTATTCTCTGCCAATGGTGTTATATCTCGGTATTCGTATGCTATTTGTGGTTGAAACCTACGAAACCATTTGCCCCTGTCAAAATTAAATGGCAAATAGGCGCTTAAATAAATCGAAAGGTCGTTGTATTTCACCAAATGCAGGCTATCACTATCATCCTTAATATATTTTTGGTAATAGGTTTTTGAAAATTTTGAGTTTAATATAGGGTAAAACCCTTTGTATGAAAAATCGGCATAATAGCGGTTGCTTTGGTCGGCAATATTATATTGGTAACCGCCAGCCAATGTTGTGGTACTAAGTGCATTTTGCGACATAAGCGTAACCCCTGGACCAACCTCAATATTTTGGATATTAATACCAAGCGGTGCCCAACTGTGAAAATTAAACAGGTATTTTAACCTGCTGTATTTCTCAACAGTAAATGCTGTATCAATATCAGTAAGGTTTACTATTTGCTCATCTTTTTCAAGTTGCTTTACCAATTTGGTTTCATATATTTCGGGATTCTGTATTTGCTTGTTCAATAAATTTTCGTTTTTTACCCTTTGTAGTTCATAACCATTGGGTGTGTAATTTGAGTAAATAAATTCACTGTTTTTAAAACTGCCCTCTCCCACTCCATATTTAGCATCGGTTATTGCTGTCCACTGTTTTGTGGTTAAATCGTATCTTAAAAAATTGGATGCATTATTATAAACCCCCTTAATTATAATTGCATCACCACAATGTACAGGAAAGCTAACATCAATACTATCGTTTAAAAACAGTTCTGTTACCAGATGCGAATGCAGATTTAAAATACTCAATAACTTACCATTCTCTCCCAACTTAAAAAAAACAACCTCACTCATATCGGGTGACCATGTTGGTTGTAAAAGCTGTTCTTTATCAAAAACAATTGATTCAATAATTTCTCCTGAAAAAGCATTTCGGATAGTAATTGACCATTTAAGGAATTTATCAACTTCAACCGAAAGTATTTTGCTGTTATCAGGCGATATACGTGAATGGTATGCTCGTGATTTTTTAGCAATATATTTTTTTTTGTCTGTTTTTAAATTGAACAAAACAATGCGGTTATAATTATCATTTTGCCAACGTGTTGCCTTAAACTCGTTCCACACCAAAACTGAGTCGTTATATGAAAAGGTTTGATTAAAAATACTGCCGGGCGTATAAACTGTTTTTTCGACTCCATTTGGTTTAGTAACCACAATTCGTGGAATATCGCTATAGCTTGTTTTATAGCTTATTATACCTTTGCCATACTCATGTGGCGAATAGTAGTTTATATAATCATTTTGCTTATCCGTTGTTTCTGACTTATTACTTGTTTTATGCGTTATTTCAGTACTAAAATCATGCGATATTTCAGTACTAAAATCATTCATTAGCTCACTGTAAAGTTTACGTTCGGGTAAACCGGTAACCTTTTTAATGCCTTTTGAGAATGCATTGGGATGAATAGGCGACTTTGCTATTTGATAAATGGTTTTCTCCCATAAGCTATAACCATATTTTTGGCGCGACCTTGATATCAACTGGTATCCAAGCTCATAGTGGTTTGGCACAAAACTTTTATACGATCCAAATTGGGCTTTAGGATAGGAATATATACCATATTTATGCACTTGCGCCTTTATTTTCATTGTAAAATCGGGAATACGGCCACGCCCCAATTTTGATGCGCCTGTTTCGTATGCAACAGCATCGCCTTCAAAAAACCAACGTGGTATATGCCAGCCCAAAACAACACCAATTGCTTGCTCACCAAAAATATAATACAAAACCCTTGTACTGTGTTGATTTAGCTTATCAATTTGTACTACATGCCTAAATTCGTGCAAAGCTAAATTTTTGTTGTGCGGTTCAGAATACCCTGTCTGTGGTGGAACTGTATAAAGGTTCATGCGTTTTGGTGCCCAAGCAACTTCACCGTTCGACAAAACATTTTGATTATGAATAATTATGGGGATTTTGCGGGGATTATGCCCAAGCGTTATTCCTGCGGTTTTATAAATCTGCTCAAAATAGGCTGCATATGTTTTACCCATAGAAACTATATCATCTGAAAAGATAACCCTAAAATGGGGTGTCTCTATTTTTTTCCACTTTATTGAGAACGGGTCTTGACCATTTTCATAATATTGAGCAACAGAGACCATATCAAAAAGAATAAATAAAATGGCAACAACAAATATCCGCATCATAGTAATATGGTTACTCAAATTTTTGCTTATTTTTTTCACTTATTCTATGTAAAGGTGAATCCGGCTCATTAACCATGCCTCTATACACCATATAATCAACCTGTTCAGGAATTATTCTCTGCAAAAGTGCTATTGCTTGCCCTGTAAAAGTTAATATTTTATTCCGCTTCTTTTTCCTTATTGAGCGAATTAAAATTTCAGCAACCCTTTCTGCCGACATCATCTTCTCCTCTACCCTTGGTGTTTCACCCTGCTCATTGCCTTTTGCATTTAATGCATGTTTTCGCACCTCTGATGATGTAAACCCCGGAGCAATTACCATAACATGCAAACCTGTTTTTAGGTACTCTATCCTAACAGACTCTAAAAAACCATGCATTGCAAATTTCGAGGCAGAATAGCCTGTCCTACCAGGCAACCCATGAAATCCGGCTACCGATGAAACGCCAACAATAACACCACTCTGCTTTAATAAATGAGGCAATGCATATTTTGTACAATATACCGTACCCCAAAAATTAACATCCATTACTTTTTTAAGAACATTTAAATCTGTATCAATAAAAAGTGCCCGCATCGATATTCCAGCATTATTAATCAATAAATCAATCCTTCCAAAATGATTAATTGTTTGTTGAATCAGATTTTTACAATCATCTTCAATAGAAACATCGGTTTTGGTTATTAATACCTCGCCACCAATATTTTCAATTTTTGTTTTAATCTCATTCAAGCGGTCAAACCTACGAGCTGCAAGACTAACTTTTGCACCATGTTTAATAAACTCAAAAGCTACTGCCCTACCTATTCCGGACGATGCACCGGTTATTATTACAACTTTATTATTGAAGTTTTTCATCTGTTTTAAATTGCAATTAATGCGCTAATAAAATATTTATAACACAAAGCTAAATAAATTAAATTTATTTTTACTTGGTTAAAATATTTTTTATTTTCAAATTAATGAAAATCAACTAACTATATTATTAATTTTGAAAAAAAATAAAAAAAAAACATTTCTAATTTGGAAAATAAATATTGGATAGTATCTTTGCATCGCCTTTTAAAAAAAGGTATTGATTCAGTAGCTCAGTTGGTAGAGCACATCCCTTTTAAGGATGGGGTCCTGGGTTCGAGACCCAGCTGAGTCACAAAGGTAAAACTTAATTGTTTTACCTTTTTTTTATGCATAAAAATATATGATAACACTATTAGTAGAGCACTTCTCCGCCGCGGCGGAATGGGGTCCTGGGTTCGAGGAACTCGTAGCGCTCCACTACTGCGGACAGGCTGCTACGAGAGTAAGTGCGAAGCACTTATAATTTGAAGTGATGAAAAATAATAACTAAACGCTGCAGGCGCCGCGTTGTCCAAAGTATTACGCTAAATCACTTTAAATTCTGACCTACAATAACTCCATTTCCATTCTCTCCACTCTTTAATTAACCCTGCTTTTACGTATTTTTAATAAATATTCAACCCATAAAACCAAAGCTATTACAAGTAAAGCATATCCCATAATTACATCCTCCAAATTATTAAGTATTTAAGTTAATTATATTTACTGTTTGTAGTATATATTTTATACTAAAGCAATAAAAACAACACAAATATAGAAGCGCACAATTGTTTATTAAAGCAAGTTAAGCACTATTGTGCACTAAAGTTTTTACTTAAATATTATTTGCTTATCTCTTAAGTTGTAACTTAACTTTTATTTAAGGATGCTTAAATATATTTATTAAATAATCTTAAGTATTCTTTTTTTACTAAAAAGAATAGGCTAAATTTGCTTAATTATGTCAGGAGTATTTTCATTTATAAAGCACCCCATATTAGGTTTACTTGAAAAGTCGACCCTTTTGATACCGGGAATGGATAAGGCCATTGCTTTATATTTTGATAGCGCTACTAATCAGCTTGTTTGTAAAAGCATTGAGGTAAAAAACCATAATAAGCCTGCCATTAATGATTTTTTAATTAAAGATATACCGACAGCACAAGCACTTAGGAACCGAAATATACAATATCGGTGGATGGCTACCGACAACCTGCCATTTGAAACCGGTAAAAGCAATAAAAAACAGCTTGATATTTTTGATGAGCTTAATAATGTTGTACTTTGCTTAGGGTTTAAAAACAGTAATGACCAACATGCCGATTTATTGTTTTTATATTTAAACCATAACAAAGGAAATTTTGGGTTATCAAACAGCATCCAAAAATTAACCACAAGCGAAAAGTCAATTATTGGAACAATGGCTTATAATAGCTGTAATGTATATATCAAACAGCAAAAAACCGATAGCGAAACGCTGAAACTGATTAATCAAAAGGTTAAGTTACTGCATCATGAAAATGAAAAACAAAAAAAACAACTAATTAACTTAAAAGAGAATTACCTTTCAAGCATTGTTGAAATGTGCAATATACACCTTAATAAACTTACAGATGAATATGGTATAAAATTCTGCCTTTCGGTTGATGCCATTGAAAAGCTGCAATATTTTACAGGCAATATAGACGATTTAAAAGAGAAGCTCACTCAATCGGCAGTGGTTGCCCTAAACCTAAATTTTGGGCAAGGCGACAACCAAATTACACTTAATGCGTGGGATATTGATTTTAGCAATTCGGCAACCGCAATTAATGATAACCAACCTGATGTACACAACAGGTATCAAAAAACGCTGCACCTCTTAAATAAGCTTGAAAATGCAGCACGTATTGTACTAAACAAACAACAACGCCTTACAAGCGTAAATGTCGGTAACGCCTGTCCTTCTCCCATATCGGCTCCGGCAATTAGCGATGCACTAAAAAACCACCATAAAAAGCTTTCAAAATTAATGAACGAATACCCCCATAAGTGGCCAACAATACGCAATGAGTTTAGACCTGTTAAAAATATATTATATAATTCAAATGTTGGGTGATTTTAAGAATATCCCTAAACTAAATTTGTATAAATAACTTTATAGCAAATAAATGTTAATAAACAAAGAGTATAGAAAGCTTTACAGGAGATACATTCGCAAACGTGCCAATAAAAAAAGGAAAATCACCCTTTGGCTCGACCGTAAGAGTGAGCGACACATACAACTTATAGCATCCATGTTTTTTATTGGTTTTTTATTAATAGTTTTTTTTGGATTTAAAACCCTTGCCACATGGAGCCAGATTGTTCAAATATTTATTGTTTTTGCAGTATTTTTTAGTTTAATTCCTGCAAAATGGCTGCCTTTTATTTACCGATTAAGAAAGGAGCTGAAAGTATTGCTTAGTGTTTGTGCCCTTGCACCATTTTTTACAGGGCTAGCTATGATGATAAATTTTTATGTTACTACAAATGAAACAATTTATACTGTAAAAATATCTAATTATTATACGTTTTATTCCGATAGGATTGTTCTAGTTGTTTTAGAAGATAAAGAGCTAAACAAACATATTGAAATAAGAAAATTTTCGCTTGATAAATACAATTTTGAGCCCGACTCAGCCGTATTTGAAATCCGTAAAGGTATATTAGGTTTTAGGGTTATGCATAATTCCTACCTGACACAAAAAAAATAAGGATATCGTTTTTTGTTTTTTAAATAATTACAAGAATTAACACTATTTTTATAATCTAGTTAATTCATAATAGTGCAGCTAAAACAGATATAGTAATGAGCAATAACAAAAAAATCATTTTTAAAGTATGTATTGTTATTTATTTAGCATTTACAACAGTTACTATAGTTAACGCACAACCTTTAAAGTGGAAAAGCAAAAAATATTTTACCATAGTAAGCTATAATGTTGAAAACCTTTTTGATACCATCAACAACCCCCATAAAAATGATAATGCTTTTACTCCCAATTCAAAAAAAGAGTATAATACCGTGAGGTACTATAAAAAGCTTGAAAATTTGGCAAAAGTAATAAGTAGCATCAATGTAAATGAACTACCCGAGATTGTTGGGCTAACCGAGGTTGAAAACAAAGCTGTATTGTTGGATTTAGTTAATACCACCTATTTGCAACCAGCAGAGTACAAAGTTATTTTAGAAGAAGGACCCGACCCAAGGGGGATTGACTGCGGGTTGATTTACCGACCTGATGCGTTCAAATACATTAGCCATAAAACTGTTGAAGTGCGTTTTCCTTTCTCTAACAACCGCCGTACCCGCGATATATTGTATGTTAAAGGTTTAGTACGAAAAGATACGCTGCATCTGTTTGTTAATCATTGGAGCTCGCGCCTTGGAGGACAAAAAAAATCGGAGCCCAAACGTGTTCACAGCGCTAAAGTGCTTAAACAAAATATCGATTCAATTTTGTCGATTAATAAAAATGCCAATATTGTTATAATAGGCGATTTTAATGATGAACCGGCCAATAAAAGTATTAATGTTGTTTTGGAGGCTAAAAAAATTAGTGAACCTTCAACATTAAAAAACTTAATGTATGCTTTGTACAAAGATGGCAAAGGTTCATATTATTATAGGGGTAAATATAATATGCTTGATAATATTATAGTAACATCAAATTTAACTACCAACATAAAGGGTTTTAGGCTTTTCGAAAATCGTGGATGGATTTTTATGCCCGAATTTATTTGCTATACTAATAAAAATGGCGACAAATCTCCCGCCAAAACTTATGGTGGCAATAACTATTATGGAGGTTATAGTGACCATTTTCCGGTTTACACCATATTTTATAAAAAATAGGGTTGCAGAAAATATTGATATATGAATTTAAACATTGTTGCTCCTTTTGAACCCACAGGCGACCAGCCCAAAGCCATTAAGCAGTTGGCCAATGGACTTAATCAGGGAATACCTTACCAAACATTGCTTGGGGTAACGGGTTCGGGTAAAACATTTACCATAGCCAAAGTTTTAGAAAAGGTACAACGTCCTGCTTTGGTTTTAAGCCATAATAAAACACTGGCAGCACAGCTTTATTCTGAGTTTAAAGAGTTTTTTCCAAATAATGCCGTTGAATATTTTGTATCGTACTACGATTATTATCAGCCAGAGGCATATTTGCCTGTTACCGACACCTATATTGAAAAAGACTTAAGCATTAATGATGAAATTGAGAAGCTAAGACTACACACTACATCCTCTCTTCTATCCGGAAGGCGTGATATAATAGTGGTTTCATCGGTTTCGTGCTTATATGGTATTGGTAACCCCGACGATTTTCATGAGAATATTATTACCGTAAAGGTTGGTCAAAATATTGGCAGAAATAAATTTTTACGCACTCTTGTTGATGCACTTTATAGCAGAAATGAGGTTGAATTTAACCGTGGCCATTTTAGGGTAAGGGGCGATACCGTTGATATTTTTTTGGCGTATGGCGACCATGGGTTGCGCATAGTTTTTTGGGGCGACGAAATTGAGGAGATTTATTCGTTTGACCCGATAAATGGGCATACTATTGAAAAATTTGAACAGAGTTTAATTTATCCTGCCAATATTTTTATAACAACAAAAACCCGTATAAACAAAGCAATTAGCTTGATTCAGGATGATTTGGTAAAACAGATTGATTACTTTAAAAATATTGGAAAACCATATGAGGCCAAACGGATAGACGAACGTGTAAACTACGACCTTGAAATGATTCGCGAATTGGGTTACTGCCCGGGAATAGAGAATTATTCGCGCTATTTTGATGGTCGCAACCCCGGTACACGCCCTTTTTGCCTGCTTGACTACTTTCCGAAAGATTTTGTAACCATTGTTGACGAGAGCCATGTTACATTATCGCAAATAAAGGCTATGTATGGCGGCGACCGTTCACGTAAAAATAATTTGGTTGAATATGGATTTAGGCTGCCGGCAGCAATGGATAACCGTCCGCTAAAATTCGATGAGTTTGATGAATTTACAGAACAAACCATCTACGTAAGTGCAACACCTGCCGATTTTGAACTTGAAAAATGCGAGGGCATTATTGTTGACCAAGTAATAAGGCCAACCGGACTGTTAGACCCTGATATTGATGTGCGACCAAGCTTAAACCAAATTGATGACCTTATAAAAGAGATAAACAATAGAACAGGGATAAACGAAAGGGTGCTGGTTACAACTTTAACAAAGCGGATGGCTGAAGAGCTGCATAAGTATTTTTTAAAGCTGTCAATAAAGTGCAATTACATACATAGCGATGTTGACACGTTGGAAAGGGTGGTTATTTTAGATGGTTTGAGGCAGGGTAAATACGATGTACTTATTGGCGTTAACCTTTTGCGCGAGGGACTTGATTTGCCCGAAGTATCGTTGGTTGCAATTTTAGATGCCGATAAAGAGGGCTTTTTGCGCTCGGAGCGTTCACTAACCCAAACATCGGGCAGGGCAGCCCGAAATATTAATGGTAAGGTAATAATGTATGCCGATAAAATTACAGGCTCGATGCAGCGTACTATTGATGAAACAAACCGGAGAAGAGAAAAACAATTGCGCTATAACGAAGAAAATGGGATTACGCCTACGCAGATTGTAAAAGCCAAACGCAGCATGGTTAGTACCGAAAAAGATAAAAGGAAACCCAAAGCCTATTCGGGTAAAGAGGGTATTGATATTGCAGCCGACCCTGTAATTGCCTATATGAGCAAAGAAGCATTGCAAAAAACCATTAAAAAAACCAAAAAGCAGATGGAACAGGTAGCATCAAAACTCGATTTTATTGAGGCTGCACGCTTGCGCGATGAGATGTTTGAATTGGAAAAGTTTTTAGGGGCAAACTAAACCACAATAGATTACGAATAATATTTGTTTTAAAAAAATAATAGATTGTTAGAATGTAGATTTTAAACCTTAAACCTTAACCAAAATATTACTATGCTGATTGTTAGACATTTAGATTAAAGCTTAGTATGTTTATATATTATTGATTATCATTATATTATAAAAATTCAACGAACTATTATTACTGGATTGTGTAAAATTAAAAATGTGTTTGCAGATTAGCTGTATCAAGATTTTGCCCTTTCAGGGCTTAGGTTTGGTTGTGGTAAATTACACAGGGCGTTGCCAAAGCAATATGTTGGCAATCGGCTCTGCTGGTTTCTCCAACAACCTTTTATTCAATATACTTTTCAGCTAAATTCCTAACTTCATTTGTTAATTCGTTCATATTTACCACTTTCCGCCCAATTTTTTATATTGCGTGTTGCCAGTAGTTTTTCTTATTTTCTTGATTCCTCGTCTATAACACTTTCTATTTGGTCATATAATTCTGGAATTTTATTTTTTACAACATCCCAAACAATTGAATAATTCACTCCCATATAATCATGAATCAATCTGTCTCGCATTCCATCCATATTTTTCCATGATATCGAATTCCAGTGATATTTCAAATCAGCCGTTATCTTT
The DNA here is from genome assembly GCA_965370965.1 of uncultured Bacteroidales bacterium. Lineage (GTDB taxonomy): Bacteria > Bacteroidota > Bacteroidia > Bacteroidales > SZUA-534 > GH45. The sequence goes on along the minus strand of CBDUWQ010000006.1, from coordinate 31,093 downwards.
TTTGTTGCTTCTCCAATAATTTCAAGGCTTCTTATTACAGCTCGTTTTAAAGTCTCATTTTCTAAAAAATCATTCTTTTCAAGTTCTGGGGTTATTACCGACTTAATATAAGCGCATTCGTCTAAAATGTGTCTTAAATATAGGATTGGGTCTTTATGCATACAACACTTCTTTTAGAATTTGAGGACCAATATGTGAACTCAATCCTTTTTTTGTCACTATTTCAACTTTCTCATTTCTAAATAGATTTTCAAGTATATCATAAACGGTCATATAATTATCAAAATTCTCTTTATCAGGTGCAAATTCAATAAGGATATCAATATCGCTTTTTTCTGATTGTTCTCCTCTTACATATGAACCACTACGTTGGTCTTTATTACGACTAATCTCTCTACTAATCACAGACTTGTCTTTTCCTATTATATCTGCTATTTCTTTTTGTTTTTTACCCTTTGTCAAAAGGCAAGATATTGTATATCTTTGTTCTTTAGTGAGGTGTGCCATTTGCAACTTTATTTTTAGCGATATGGGGGCGTAAATGTACGCCTTACTTTTAATAAACCTTTGTGATGGCGCCATCACAAAGGTTTATTAAAAGTAATGTATTATCCCAAATCTAAAAGTTGCATTTATTAGTTGAATTTAAGATTCATTTCAATCTTTAATTTTAATAACTCTCCGCAAAAATCAAATTTTGTTTTATTAAATGTCGGTGGACCTATAAACCATGGATTGTTAGAAAATCCATATCCTTCATTTGGTATCCCTAAAAAATTCATGTCAATTTTTTTATTTGAATTTTCATCATGAAAAACATTGATAGCATAAATACCAACGGGTATGTTTTTAAATTCAATACACATAGTATCATTATCAATTTTTGTAAATATTTTTCTAAATGCTGCTTCATTTTTTGAATATCCATCAGCATTATTGAAGAGAGAAACATATAAATGTCCACCTTTTTCAATCTCAATATCTACTATTTCAAGCTTTATTGTTTGAGCATTTAAAATTGTTAACTGTGTTATGAAAAATAGAATAATTATTAAAAATCTCATATTCTTCCTTTATGTTTCTAACGGTAAGCATATGAAGCTGTAAGGGATTTTGAGAGGTTTACCTGTCAAAATAGCTGTGAGCCAAATATGCGATTAGACACAAACCCGCCTGCCGGACGGGCAGGTTTAGCTTTTTTTATTTAGGAGTCAAATCGTAGATTTGGCGAAGCATATTTCTTGCAATAAACTTACAGTAAACACCTGAAACCCTTATGCTTTATGATGCATTGTTAGGCGTTGGGAGGTTTTAATATACTGACGTGTCAGTTTGCTAAACAGTATCCATGAAATACCAATATTTTAGTTTAGGGTTGGAAATTTTATTGCCTTTAGGCAAAATAGGGTAGGGATTTCAAGCTTTTTTGTAATTGGATTGTGCGTTGGTTCTTGTAGAATTACAAATATGCTTGTAATAACTATGGATAAAGTATTCTGCTTTGTCAACAAACTACGTTGAATAAAAAAAAACAACTTTTATTTGGTTAATAATATTAACTGATTTATATTTGTACCAATATTAATTTAATAACCAAAAATATGGATAAAACAATTTTAACACCAGAAGAAAGTCTCTCGTTAATTTCAAAGACAATAGAAGAGGTTAATAGAAAGACAATAGAAGAGACTAAAGAACGATTTAAAGAGGGCAGCGTCATATATATCTTAGGGGGCTTTTTAATGTTTTTAGTAACACTATGCCAGTTTTTTATTGTACGCTTAGATTTAAATCTACCAACTGGTATCCCAGCTCTGTTATATCCAATTGGAGGTGCTTTCTCATCTATATATTTTCGGAAAAAAACTAAAAAAATTGATTTGCCTAAAAATAACCTACTCGGTAAACTTTTATCTACACTTGGGGTATTACTTGGTATTAATTTTATGATAATGGCTATCTTTCTCGGCCCCCAACTTGGAGTAGCTTTTATTCCGATAGTTTTAATCCTATTTGCCTTTTGGATTATTATGACTGGAGTATCAATTCGATTTAAACCAATATTAATTGGAGGTATAGTAATAAACTTAATGGCATTTATACCATTTTTAATTGACTGGCAATATCATTTTCTAATCATGACAATAGCCTCAGTAATAGGTATTATAATTCCGGGAATATTACTCAAAAAAAGTTAAAGACAAGAATTATGTATAAAGATTTAGATCCGATATTACATTCCCAACTGAGATTAACTATAATATCTAGTTTAATTTCATTAAAAGAGACCGACTTTAATCACATTAAAGAGATTACTAAGGCTGCTGCAGGGAATATTAGTCTTCAGATAAAAAAATTACAAGATGCTGGATATATTACAGTTGAAAAATCTTTTAAAAATAATTATCCGAATACTATGTTGTCAATTACAAGTAAAGGAATAAAAGCATTTGAAACTTATGTCAATAATCTGAAAAAGTATATTAACCCACTTAAATAAAAAAATTTAACCAATCTGGTTAATATTATTAACTACTTAATTATTTAAATTATGAAAAAAATAATATTTATTTTTATGATTTCCATTCTGACAGTTACAGGATGCAATTCTCAACAAAGTCAGGAGAAACTTGCCTATAAATTCAATAATGCTGATGGTTCAGTTTTGGACTTCTATCGACAATATAGTGTTTATACAGATCCGGGAGAGTATGAATATTTATTTAAAAACCTTCCCGATTCTTTACCTGAATTATGCCAATTAGTTCATTCGCAATTTTTGCATATCGTTGCTGAATATCCTTCATATAAGCATAAAATGCCGAGTGACAGGTGCTACGATATTAATAAATATACATCTGTCAAATTAATTTTAGAGGGACTTCAAAACTACGATTCCACAGGTTTAACAATAAATCGAAAACCTGAGGACAGATTAGTTCTCGGTTGCCAGAACTACGCCCTTTTACTGGCATCAATTCTTAAGTATAAAGGTATTCCTGCTCGGGTTCGTTATGGTCATGCTACATATTTAATTCCCGATTTTCATACGAGTCATGTAATATGTGAGGTATGGAACAAAAGTGAAAAGCGTTGGATGTTAGTAGACCCCAATCTTAATATGGTAGATTTTAATAGGAATAAATTTGATATTAGCAATGAAGCATGGTTACAAATGCAAAAAAGTGATATTGATCCTAATCAATATGGCTTTCCCGGCAAATATGCAGGTCAGAGCTCCATTGCCGGGAAAATTTGCGTAGATCTTGCATCAATATTGGGAACAGAATATCCACTTACAATGTATCCTCCAATTATGGAATATTATTTTAAAGGTGAAAAACAAATACCAAAAGAATATATCAGAACATTAGACAGTATATGTGAATTAATGCAATCACTTAATTCTGAAAATCTTTCAAAATTACAAAGAATATACAACAACAACCCTGAAATTCAAGTTACGAAAACCAGGGACTTAAAATATCTGACTGAAGAAGATGCAGTGCCAAAAGAGGATCCAACAGTAGAAAAGCCGGTGATTAAATTTGTTGATATTCCCAGAGGAACTTTCTTAATGGGTAGCCCTGAAACAGAAGTAGGAAGAAAGGACGATGAAGTTCAACACGAAGTTACAGTAAGCGCATTTAAAATGAGTAAGTATACAATAAACCGAGAGCAATACGAATTATTTATCAAGGCAACTGGTAGAAAAATGAAATATTATAGGCCGGTTGGGGGTGACAAACACCCTGCTATGTGGGTAACTTGGTATGATGCTTCCGCATTTGCTGAATGGATGGGGTGTAGATTGCCGACTGAAGCAGAGTATGAATATGCTGCCCGTGCAAATACCACTACTCCTTTTTATACCGGTGAAAGCCTTACATCTGATCAGGCATATTTTAAACACAAATTAACAAGGTCACCAATGCCAGCAGGAAGTTTTCCGCCCAATACCTTTGGATTATACGATATGCATGGTAACATGGTGGAATGGTGCAGCGATTGGTACGGTGAGTACAATATTAATGATAAAATAAATCCAAAAGGACCAGAAACAGGTGACATCAAAGTTTTTCGAGGTGGAGGTTTTTGGCTTCCTGCAGCAAATAGCAGATCAGCTTGTCGTGGAGGCGACCCTCCAATTAATAGAGGAAACGGTCTTAGTTTTAGGATAGTTAAATCTGAATAAAAAAAATGATGTTATTCGTCCGATTAGTAATATTGGGTCATAATCCAAATTGTGCCTACAATACGTAAAACAGGATTAAAACGGATTACGACCCAATAAAATTGGAAAGATTAATTAAACTCTTTTGTGAAGTGAAACGAAACAAATGTGTTTATACTCGATAGGATTCTTTTAATTGCACGACAGTGCAAAAGCGCGTCAAAAAACTAAAATATTATTTATCATTTTTGCAGAATGATTCGATTTTGAAAATGTCGTCAGATTGATTTTTGTAACTTTTCACTCCTTGTGCCTAACGGTGGCGGTAAGAATAGTGCGGGTTTTGGAAGCACTTCCGTATCAATTTATAGTAAACTTAAATAAAAGAATAAAACTACGTAAACTACTGGCTGCCAAATTATTTATGACCGCGTGTTGGTAAAAGTACTTCCTATTCATCAATCCAATTTTCTAAAGCAATTCCTTTTATTCGCTCAAATTCACGAACATTCCTCGTTACCATAATCATATTGTTCACAATAGCTGTTGCTCCAATGAATAAATCCAAATCTCCAATTGGTCTTCCGATAGTTTTCAACCGAGCTTTTTCTTTTCCGTAGATTTTTAAAGAACCTAAAAGTGGAAGTATTTCAATCTTATCCGTAAAACTTTCTACAACCTTCATGTTCTTTTCAGTCCTTTGACTTTTTTCAGCACCATAAATCAGTTCTGCAAGCGTAATTTCAGAAATCGCACAGTGTTCAAATCCAATCCTTTCAATTCTCTCTTTTATTCCAAATTGTCCTTTGAAATAATGTATGCAAATATTGGTATCTAGTAAATACTCCATTAAAAATCTTCAATTTCACGATTATTTACTCTGTCTAAGCGCAATTCGTTAATAATTTCATCCGCTGTCCTATCATCTTCCCACGCACCGAAACAAGATGAAAAATCTCTTTCCTCCCTATTTTTAGAGTCTATTGATTGTGTTAATTTAATAATCAAGTTCTTTTTTGATTCATTATCCCAAGTTCTCATAAACCTAAAATAATTATCAACTTTTATATTGCCTGTAGTTGCTTGCATAATCATTTCATTTTACACAAAGATACGTCTTAATTGCCTAACAAACAATTTTCATCATTAGGACAAAATTAGTCGTAGATTCAATTAATAACAAACCATAAATTACTATCTCTGTATTTTTGCCAACTTATTTATATAAACACTAAACTCTATTAATTTATTATGCTAGACTGTGGTCTGCCATTGCGGTAGGTCTCAACGAGAATTGCCTGTAAAAATGAATCATCATATGTTAATGTCCAAGCGTTATTTCTCAAAAGGGTTCTGAATGATTCGCTGCCTATATATTTGCTGCGCGATAGGTTAATTTGGACACCATGACCTGCCCAACGGTAAAATTCATATTCATAATCGGAGTCGTCAACCCATTGGCGCATGGGTCGGTATTCGGGGTTAACACCAAGCTTTGCCGATACAACATCAACTATCTCTTTAATTCTGTAATCTTCAATTCGGTGTCTTTCGATACAATAAATGGTATTGTAACCAATTATTTTAAAGGTAATATCTTTATTATCAATAAATTCACAATCTTCAATAGTATAATTAGGATAATTATAAATACCTCTGGTTTTTATTAACGATCTGTCAATTTGATCGCCAATTGTATAATCAGATATTAAGAATTTTACCTGATTAAAATGGTGTGTTTCAGGTAATGAAATTTCAGATTTGGTATATAGTACAATTGGAAAAGGCTCGGTATATAGAATAAGTTTAGGCTTTTTATTAATATATAATAAATCATACATAGCAGTATCGCATTGCTTTTCCATATGGGTAATCTTAAACTCCTTATTATCTTGAAAATACCCTCGTTTATTGTATCGAGTATATATTAATGAGGTGTCATTAATTTTTAAAGGAAAGGCTTTAATATCTGTAGCCATGTTTTTTATTGTATCATAATTTGTAAAGCTAATGGCAGAGTCGTTCCTAAATAATAGCTCATCACCCCTATACCACTCATTATCAATAAATATTGCAAGTTTTTGTGCTTTATTATTATGCTTACACGATACTGTAATTACTGTTAATACAAAGAGTAAGGTGGTTGTTTTTATTAAGCTTTTTAATTTCATAATTCAAAATGGTTTTATTATCTGCAAGATATAAAAAAGAAATGATAAATAGGACAAATTATTTATGGGCAAGCAGATTATCTTTATCCACTAATTATACCAGTAATTTTGATTTTAAAATGGTATTACACGAATCCGCCTAACGGTTGGTAGGTTATCACGAATTAATAAAAACTAATGAAATCATTGCGAATTTTAACCAATATTATAAATATGCTAATATTTTTGAGAATAAAGTTGCACTTGACTCTTGAATTTTCGGCTCCATAAAAATGATATTTTTTTGCTTGTTTTTAGAAAAAATATCTATATTTGCACCCGCATTTGGCTCCGTAGCATAACTGAATAGTGCACCTGACTACGGATCAGGAGGTTGGGGGTTTGAATCCCTTCGGAGTCACAATAAAAAAACCTGCAATTACTTGCAGGTTTTTTTATTAAGATTTTCTTGCCATATACTTCTCCACAATTGAGTTAAACTCAAGAATAGTATTTCGCAGTATTAAATTATTTGCATTAAACTTATAATTATCAATTTGTTTTATGGGAATAATGCCCGGTGAGGTACCACATAAAAAAGCGGCATCCATATTTGATAAGCCTGATTTATGAACCGGTTTTTCAATAATATCAATATTTTGATTTAATAAAGCTTTAATAGCATATTTGCGCGTTATACCTGATAAAACAATCTCTTGAGGTGCGGTATAAACAACTTTGTCTTTAATAAAAAAAACATTGCTCCTACTGCCTTCGGTAATATTGCCTTTACTATTTACAAAAACAGCTTCAAATACATTATTGTTTTTATTTAAAAACTCATTAGCCTTAAGCCTTGCAAGGGTATGTTTAACTTTTGTTTTTGGATTTTCTCTTTCGTTTTGCATCAGTAATGTTATAACTCCTTCAATATAATTTAACGGATTAGGATACTTATGCTGAATAAAACCTATATAACAATCAATTGTACTATTATTTGGTTTTGAAACGCATAACTCAATATTACCAAATTGCTTATTGTTGGCTGTGCATAACTCCTTTACCTTATTAGAAAATACTTGTTGGGTTATCGAAAAATCATAAATACCAACCAATAACATTGAGCTGTGCAGCCTCTCAATATGATCTTCAGCAAAAAGTGGTATGCCTCCAATAATTCTAAAAACCTCATAAACTGCAATACTCTCAGGCTTAATAATATCGACTGAGGTATTCTTAATAAGATTGTTATTATAAAAAAAATGTGTGTTGGAAAAACCGTAAGACATGATTATGACTCAATAATTTTAGAAAGCTCCGTTACAGTCAAATCCCACTTCTGTTTTAGGTCTATCCAGTTTCTGTTTTTATTTATTTTCCAGAAATTAACCTTCATTTTAACCCAATTCTTTTTAAATCCAATAAAGTACCTAAAACTCATAATACCCAGTAAAAATATACCAACCATAATGCCAATAGCCAACATCCACGGTTTTACATATATCAGTAATAATATAAAATATGTTAGATAAAAAAGTAAAAAAGTTGCCATAGCAGCTGCAAACCGTATTGAGCTCACAAATTGCGGGTCTTTAATTTTGCGTGATGCAATAACAGGTATATAAAATGGAATAAAATTTGTTGCAAAACCAACTACAAAAAATGGGAACAAAACAATTAATAAAACATAACTTAAAACAATACCAATCCAATTATAACTTTTATGTGCTGCAACCCAATAGCGTAGCCCCATAGTTCTAATGCTATCTTTTATTTCAAGTGCTGTTTTGCCCAGTTTTTCAAATTCATTTAATGAATCATTTTTAAATTCAACTATTTTGTTTGATATACTTTGCGATTTATCTACAATTTTTTTATGATTATGCTGCAATTCTCTATTTGCCAACAAGTGGTTTATGTAAATATCTTTTAACGTCTCAATTTCATTGTAATGCTCTGAATCGTCAATATTTAGCATTTGAGGAATCATACGTTTTCTCAATTCTTTCATAAACGCGTTCATCCCTTTTTGCGGATTCTCTAAATAAAGGGCTTTAAAGTCTTTAACTGAAATAGGATTACCAAAATGCACCAGTAAATCAGCTCCAAAATTAATATAATTTGAATAATCTAAACCTACAGGAACTATTTGAATGTCAAGATTAAAATCATTACGCTCCTCAGCCTGAAATGCTATGCGTGCAATTCCCTTTTTTAGAGCTCTTAACCTGCGTACACCGGCATGATTTCCTTCGGGCAAAATACCTAACCTCCCCTTTCCTTCCATTATATCAACAGTTTCGTCAAAAACAGCATCATTATTCTGAAGGTTTTTAATACCATCTATAATACGATAGATAGGAAGCACCTTAAAAAAGTGAAGTATTTTAGCTATCTTTTTACTTTTAAAAATATCTGCTCTTGCCATAAACACTGATGGACCCGTTAGTGTACATATTACTATTAAGGGATCCATTAGAGCATTTTGATGGTTTACAGCCAATATAACAGGTTTATTTTTTGGCACTTTGTCCCTGCCAACAACAGTAACTTTATCATAAAAGGTATATATAAACAACCGTACATAATTTTGAACAATATTTTGCAAAAAACTGGATTTGTAAATTAGTCTTTTCATTTAATTGTTGAATTATTTTTTAATAATGGTTTAAACGACCAGATGCTTGAAATGGTTAGACCTGCAACAATATGCCAAATACCCCAAAGGGCAGCAATAAATGCCATACCTCCTAATCCGTTAAACAAATTTGGATTAAAAATAAGTACCAAAGCAAGCCCTGAATTTTGTATGCCTGTTTCAATGGTTATTGTTCTAACGTCGCGCCTTTTTAGTTTAAAAAACTTTGCCAAAGAATAGCCTGTAGTTAAAGCAATAGCATTATGTATAAGCACAATTAAAAATACAAGGTGTACAAATTTTATAAAAAAGTTGAAATTGTTGGCAAGCGCAATTACAACATAACCTGTAAAAATTAAAAGTGAGAGTATTTTTATTGGCTTTTTTATTTTTTTTGTAATTTTAGGAAAATATTTTGAAAACAACATACCTATAACCAAGGGGATACCAAGCAGTATTATCATTGTTTTTATCATTTCAAATGCATCAATTTCAACAGGAATAATTAAATGCGATGCTTTTGTGTAAAAACGTGCATACATGCCACCCCAAAAGGCAAAATTTAAAGGGGTCATTATTATTGCCGAAAAATCTGCTATTGCAGTTAAACTAACCGAAAGCTCGGTATTGCCACGTGCATGGGCTGTCATAAAATTAGATATATTACCACCCGGGCAGGCAGCTACTAATATCATTCCCAATGCAACACCCGGCGTAGGGTTAATAATTAATACCAATAAAAATGTTAATAATGGCATTATCATAAATTGAGCAACAACACCTATAATTACCGATTTTGGAAATAGCAACACATGTTTAAAGTGTGCCGATTTTAATTCTAAAGCCACGCCAAACATAATAAATGCCAATGTAGCATTTAATAGTTTTAAACTATCAGAACTAAAATCCAGATGAATCGCATCTAATGCCTCAAGACCCTCAAACATACTTCATTTTTTATTAGCCGTAAAAATAGCTTTTTATACTGCTATATTGGGTGGTAATAATACTACTTTTGTTTAACTAAAAAGTTGAAAAAAGGTCATGCTCATCGGCATCGGTAATTTTAACATATTTAAACGCCCCTATTTGCATTTTTTTTGTGGTTGTTATTAATACCTCGTTATCAACCTCGGGCGAATCAAATTCAGTACGCCCAATATAATACTCGCCTTCACGTCTATCTACCAATACTCTAAAAGTTTTTCCTATTTTATTGCGGTTTAACTCTAACGATATTTGTTGTTGTATCTCCATTATTTCGGCTGCCCTGTAAGCTTTTACCTCAGGCGGTATATCATCTCTATAATTATCATATGCGTATGTATTTTCTTCGTGAGAATATTCAAAAACCCCCAACCTTTCAAACTTAATATCAGATACAAATTGCTTTAGCTCATTAAAATCGGCTTCGGTTTCGCCCGGATGCCCTACCATTAGTGTAGTACGCAAATAAATTCCGACAACTTGTTTGCGAAACTCATTAATAAGCTCATAAGTACCAATTTTGGTAATATTCCGTTTCATTACAGATAACATTGGGTCGCTTATATGCTGCAAAGCTATATCCATATAGTTGCAAATATTTGGATACTTATTCATTACAGCAAGTATATCCATCGGGAATTTTGCCGGATAAGTATAATGAATACGCAACCATTCAACTCCCGGTATTCCGGCAATTTGCTCCATTAATGGTGCAAGCATCTGTTTATTGTAAATATCTAGCCCATAGTACGACAAATCTTGTGCAATAAGTATTATCTCCTTTACTCCCATTTTTACCAGTGCTTTTGTTTCATTAACCAACTCATCAATTGGTATTGAAATATGGTTGCCTGTAATTTTTGGTATGGCGCAATACGAGCATGTTCGGTCGCAACCCTCTGATATTTTTAGGTATGCATAATGGCTTGGCGTAGTAATAATACGGTTGGGCATAAGCTTTGGCTGAATACTAACCGACATATAGCCAAGCATTTTTTTTAATTCAAATTTTCCAAACCATGCATCTACTTCAGGTATCTCTTTTTTAAGTTCACTTTTGTAACGTTCTGTCAGACAACCAAAAACAATTACTTTTTTAATAAACCCATCCTGCTTAGCCTGTACAAAATTCAAAATAATTTCAATACTCTCCTCTTTGGCATCGTGTATAAACCCACAAGTGTTTATTAAAACATAATCAAAAGTTTCTCCTGCCGATTCATGGCTCACAATAAAGCCATTTTCAACAAGTTGCTTCATAAGCACCTCTGAATCAACACGGTTTTTAGAGCATCCTAAAGTAAAAATATTAACTGTTTTGTTCATTGTAGGTCGATTATTTTTTTACCAAAAAAAACAAATTAATTCAATTCATCACAATATAATAAACATTTAAAAAAAAACGTAACATGTAGTTTTTTATAATTAATGCTGTAACGGTTTAACCTGTATTATTGGTTAATTTAATTCAAATAACTATATGTTAGATAATTATAGTTTTCATTTATCAAAAATAAAATAATTACAAAAATTACAAAGTGGTTTTCTACTTATTTTTTTTATCTTCTAATGGTATTTTTAAACAACACAGCTTTAGCTATATAATAAAAATATTGCTGTTGTAGTATTTGTTGCATGTTTGCATTATAATTTTCAACAGGGATGCGTTGTAAATGGTATCTGAATTTTTCCTTTTTTAACCCTGCTGTACCAAATGTCAATTGAGCCAACGGTTTATGGGGGTTAAATACAGTATTAAAAAAAGCAGCACCTATACCGTAATCGGTAAACGGATAGGCAAAAGTGTTAATGTTTTGGTTAAAGTTATGTTTTACCCAATCAACGCTTTGCTGTAGCTGGTTTACCTGCTCGTTATGTTTTAGTTGGCTAAACAATGGATGATTTGTGCTATGGGCGCCAATATGCACCCCCTGCTCTTTTAACTCTTCCAAATCGGCTTTGCCCAAATAGGGTTTGTGCTTTTCTAAATAGTTATTAAAATCAATATTAAAATAAGTTGCTAAATCATTTAAAAAATTGCTTTGCGCATAGTTAACGCCCCGCACAAAATTCTCTAAACCGTCAACCGATTCTATTATTGAACTAAATACCTTATTTGCCTCGTTTAGTAATTTTGTGTTTTTATTGTTTTTTATAAAATCTATTAAAATACCTGCCTTAAACCTAAAAAACAGCTCTTTGTTATCAACAAATGCAGGGTTTACAAAAAGTGCAGCAGAAATACCTTTGCGTATTAATACAGGCCATACATATTGTTTAAACTCAGTTAAGCCATCGTCAAACGATATAAAAAAAGAGTATCGGGGCAATTTTTTGATTCCTTGCAAATGGTCATAAATATCATTTACCGAAACAGGTTTATAGGTGCGTAATAAAAAGTCTAAATCGTTTTCAAATATTTTTACCGACCTGACATTGTAAAGGTGCTTTAAATGAATTGGAGCATTATTTGTAACCGCATGGTAAAACGGAAGTATTAACCGCCTATTAGTAATTGTTGGTAGTATTTTGAATAATTGCATTTATTGTTTTATTTAAACTTTAATTTTTTTTTACCCACTAATTACACTAATTGGCACTAATTTTTAATTTTATTCAAAAACACTATTAACCCCTTTTTCTATAACGCCCCAAAAACCACATAAACCGTGTTCTTTTTAGTTTATAATAATTTACAGGTATGCCACCAAAGCATATGCCAATACGCTGATTATCATCAGCGTAATAGCTGCCAAAATTGAGTGTTATGTTTTTCTCTGCATTCTCTTTTATATAATGGTTAAAAAGGGCAAAATCGGCAGCAGTGGCTTTTCCTTGGCGCGAACATGCTATTAGCAAGCAGATGGTTTTTTGGTGCGATTTTAAGAAAAATGCACCGGCAACCAGCTCATTTTTGCTGTTATATGCACCATAAGTATTGCCAATATTATGATTTGTGCAAAACGGTATAATACGGCGTAAAATATTAAGGTGTTCAAATGATAATTCTTTATCGTCACTATTTTTTTTCAATAATAAAAGGGCTTTTAAACTAACATGTTTAACTACCTTAACCTTTTGTGTTTTTGATTTATTAATATACTGCTGTGTGTTTTTTGTAAACTTTTGGTATAAAATTTTATACGGAACAATTAAATCTAACTCGTGGCTAATACCCTGCTTAATAACAAATTTTTGATGCGATACCTTATTAAAAGCATTCAGGTTTATTTGTACCGATTTGAATTTGGCAGGTATTGCCGATAAAAACGCATTTACCATATCAACACTTAGTCTGTTGCTTGTAAATACCCCTAACTGTGGGGCAAAGGCAGGCTGTATAATTTTTTTTAGCGCATAACTTGATTTGGCTGTAAGTGGCATTACCGCTTTATAATCATCAAGCACCAAAGCGCCCCACCCGTACGACACAATATCAAGATACCATGAATAAGCATATACAATTCCGTTAAACGACTGGCTAATGCAACTGTCCCATTTTAATTTGCTTATTTCGCTATGTTTAAGGTATTTTATATTCATTTTTGTTGCTCTAAATAGTCTGTCATTTTGTTAAATACAGCAAGCCACCCCTCCCACTCAAACCTATTGCTAAGACTCTCGTTATGCCATAAGCTTATAAAAGTACCGTTAACTTCTCTTACGCTCTCAATAATATCTTTAATGGTTAAAAAAGCATTATCAACCAATTGCCCCTCGTAAGTATTTAACGAACGGTCCATTACTGCAAATGGGTGTATCAGTAGATTTGTCTCTTTATTATTTGCCAAATCAAAAAAACGGAAAGGTTCGCTTATACCTGCCCTAAAACCCGGTTTATCGGGAAACCCCATCGAATAGTCTTGCTCAATACCAAGTTCAATTAGCATTAGATAATAAGCCGGAATTGTAAATTTTAAAAAATGCTGGCGGTTTTTTATAACTTTTCTATCCGTAATTTCCGAAAGCCTGTTAATTTCATCTTTAAAAATATTTTTATTGTTTGCTGCTTTATACGAAGGGTGCAATCCTATTTCGGCTTTATTGCCCAACCCTTTTACAAAATTAACAAAGGCTTTTAATTTATAATTAACAGTTTTATCATACCTGCCATAATTGCCTGTATGTATAAAAAACATCAACTCTGTATCTGTATTTTTATAAATACTTTCAATGTTTTGGAAATTATACCAAGGGTCGGGAATTTTATTTAATAAAACCTTAATACGCAGATTTACATAACTAAAATCGGTTTTTATTATATCGCGTATAAAACCCGCCATATTTCTAAAAAAACCTTTGTTTTTATAACACCATGGGCTATCGACATCAATTGTTGTTATTGCCGAAAACTTGTTTTGCTTTAACTTAATACCACTAAAATAGTTTTCGAGCACCTCTTTAAAATAAACAAGCCATTCATCAACAATAGGCCTATTCAGCAAATTGTTTTTATATACAAAACTCTCGGTTGCTGCAAAACGTTGGTGTGCATCGGGTGTAAACTGCTGATACTCCTCATACCTCGATAAAAACCAAAATACGGCAGAGAACAGGTCAAAAGGTATATTACCCTTTTTCTGTTTAAAAATAATGGGTATTTTATTATGGTATTCAATTTTTGGTTTGGTTTTATTAATGATGTTTTCAAAAAGCAGCCCTTGGGGCAATATTTGCAATGCCAATTCAAAATCTATGTTCGAATAGTTAATTTTTGATAAATTACTACTATCAAATTCTACAGCATCGGTAATAATTTTATACTGTACACCTAAATATGTGTTAAATATATGGCTTAGCGTATATGTTAACCTTGGTGTTACATGTTCAGTATATATCAGCATTTTAATTATCGGGCATCTTTATTGTTTGTGATTTTTTCTATCTGCTTTTTGTGCCTTTTTAAACAAAGATACATTTTTTATGGTTTAAAAACAGCCAAAAGCTTTTGTTTCTCATTCTCCCAGCATAACTCATTGGCTGCTTTGGCAAGATGTATTTTCCATAAAACAAGTTTTTCATTGGTATTCAGCATCTGCAAAATTTGTTTGGCTACATTTTTAGGGTTACGGTTTTTCAAAACCTCACCAACTTCATATTCTTTAACAATATGTGCCATTTCTGGCAAATCAGATACCAGCACAGGAATATGCGCTTGAATATAATCAAATATTTTATTGGGTAGTGCATACCTGTAGTTTTTGCCCAAATCCTCTTCAAACGATAACCCTAGTTTTGCCTTACAGGTTATTGTGTGTAACTCGGCAAGTGCAATCCGTCCTAAAAACTTAACTTTATGTTTTAAATTTAATTCATCTGTTAAAGCTTTTAGTTTATCATCAATATCGCCGGTACCGGCAATCCAAAGCTCGTAATTGTTGATATACTGCATGGTTTTTATCATAAGCTCTAAACCACGCCCCATATTTAACGCCCCTTGATAAATTATAGTATTTTGTTTTTGTATTTTAGTCTTATGTCTGCGCACAGGCAAGTTCCTTATTACCTTAAATTGGGTGCCATATTTTAGGTTGTACTCAAAAGCTATGGACTCTGACACGGTATAGGCAATCTTTATTTTTGGCAGCAATAGCCGCTCGAAAAACAACCAAGCATTTTGCTGAAATTTGCGTCCTACCAGCTCCGGTACTTCGGTAAAATATTCATGGCTGTCGTAAACTAACTTCTTTTTTCGCAACCGGCTTAAAAAAAAACAGGCCGGCAATGTATCCAAGTCGTTCGAGAGCACACCATCAAACTTTTTAAATAGCAGGTAAAAAAACAGCTTTATATTATAATTGGCATAAAACAATGCGCCTTTATTAAACCACAGCTTAAACCTTTTGGTGGTGTAGTGTCGTTGCAGATGCATACTATGTGGCAACATACGTCCAATCATGGTTATTTTATAGCCTTGTTCAACCAAGGTGTCGGCAATGCGGCTTACACGTTGGTCGGTAACTATATCGTTGGTAAGTGCTATTACAAAATGCTTTGCCATATCAAAGCAAATTTACAATTTTTTTTTATTTTTTCCTTAATATCAGCAAGCGGATTTTCTTTGCCCACTAATAAAAAACTTTCTCGTAGCAGGCGCTACAAGTTCCATTCAAACAGAACCGTACACTACTCTATTACCACTACGCCATTTATCTTTATTTGCTATATTTGCACAAAAACACAACGCATGGTAAAAATAGAGCAAAACATATCATTAAAAACATACAACACATTTGGCATTGATGTTAAAGCAAAGTACCTGTGCTTTTATAACTGCCCTGCCGATTTACAATATTTAATTAACGATGGCCCGCTACGGCGCGATGAGCATATGATTATTTTGGGGGGCGGTAGCAACCATCTTTTTATTAACGATTTTAACGGTGTAGTTATTCATCCGGTAAACGATAGTATTGAAATTGTTAAGCAAAGCGGTGATTTTGTTTGGGTAAAAGCCGGAGCAGGGCTTAAATGGGATAAACTTGTTGCGTATGCAGTTGATAACGGATTTGGCGGTATCGAAAACCTGTCGGACATTCCTGGAAGTGTTGGTGCTGCACCTGTTCAAAATATTGGAGCCTATGGAGTTGAGGCTAAAGACACTATTGATAAAGTGCATTTAGTAAGTTTTGACGATGGGTGCGAAAAGACAATTAATAATGCCGAGTGCGGGTTTGGATACCGTACCAGTATTTTTAAAACAAAGTTAAAAAACCGTTACTTAATTGATTCAGTAACATTTAAACTATCAAAAAAACCAAAATACATAATACATTATGGCAGCATTAAAGATGAACTGGAAAAACTTGGCGGTATAAATTTAAAAACCATAAGGGAAGCCATTATAAATATCCGCAGCAGCAAACTGCCCAACCCTGAGCAAATTGGTAATGGCGGCAGTTTTTTTAAAAACCCTGTGGTTACTAAGCATAAAGCAGATAAGTTATTAAAAAAATATACCGATATGCCTGTTTATGATTCTATAACAGGAATGAAAAAACTTGCTGCCGGTTGGCTTATTGACAAATGTGGCTTAAAAGGCTATACAAACCAAAACAAAACAGCCGGTATTCACAACAAGCAAGCATTAGTAATTATTAACAATGGAGGCGCAACAGGCACCGATATTTTGCAAATAGCACATATGGTACAAAATAGTGTTTTCGAAAAATTTGATATTAGCCTTGAACCTGAAGTGATTATTGTTGAATAATGGACTTTGATGTTTTTATTTTATTTAACTGCACTTTTCCAATATCAGCAGCAATGCAAAAAACTCATGCATAATTCAGGTTAAGAAATTACAAAAGTTCTTTTTTAAAATCTTTAGTTTTATTACCTTTTCCTAAAAATATTTTATAAAAATTATCCAACATATGAAAAAAACAAAAATTATTGCTACAGTAGGACCGGCAACGGCTACAAAAAAAATTTTAAAGGAATTGATTCTTTCGGGCGTAAATGTTTTTAGGGTAAACTTTTCGCATGGCAAATACTCAGACCATAAAAAAGTTATTGATAAAATATTAGAACTTAACAAGGAGTTAAATACTCACGTAGCAATTTTGGCAGATTTGCAGGGTCCAAAGCTGCGAGTTGGCAATATTGAAAACAATGGGGTTTTATTGAAAGAGGGGGCTAATATTGAATTTACAAATAAGGAGTGCTTAGGTACTTCAAAAAGGGTTTATATGAGCTATGCCCAATTTTCTAAAGATGTGAATATTGGCGATGCAATTTTAATTGATGATGGGAAAATAAAACTGAAAGTCATAAAAACAGACAAAAAAAATTCGGTAATAGCAAAAGTAATATTTGGAGGTATATTATCGTCGCATAAAGGCGTTAATCTGCCAAAAACAAAAATTTCGCTGCCAAGCCTAACCGATAAAGATATTGCCGATGCCGAATTTGCGCTAGAGCTTGATGTTGACTGGATAGCATTGTCGTTTGTGCGCTCGGTAACCGATATTGCCGATTTAAAAGACATTATAAAACGCAAAAAAAAGCATGCCAAGGTAATTGCCAAAATTGAAAAACCCGAAGCTTTAAACGAAATTGATAATATTATTGATATTAGCGATTCTATTATGGTGGCTCGCGGCGATTTGGGCGTAGAGCTACCTTTTAACAAAGTTCCGTTAATACAAAAATCAATAATAAAAAAATGTATTAGCCACGCAAAACCGGTAATTGTGGCCACCCAAATGATGGAGAGTATGATTGAAAATTTTAGTCCTACCCGTGCCGAAGCCAACGATGTTGCAAATGCCGTAATTGACGGAGCCAGCGCACTTATGCTTAGTGGCGAAACAAGTGTGGGAAAATTCCCTGTTGAGGTAATACGAGCAATGAATGATATAATTACTTATACAGAAGAAAAAGGCTACAATTTTTATCGCAATCATGTGCCTACTATTGAAAATCACACTTTTATTCCCGACTCAATCTGCTCAAATGCATGCAACATGGCAAAAGACACCAAATCAAAATCAATTATAGTGCTTACCTATTCGGGCTATACTGCTTTTAGAGTTGCCAGCCACCGCCCAAATACCAATATTTTTGCCTTTACTCCAAAAATAGGACTTTTAAGGCAAATGTCGCTTTTATGGGGAGTTACCGCATATACAAGCGACCAGTTTTTATTGGCAAACGATGCTATTGAATTTACACTCAAGTATTTAAAGAAAAATAAGTTGATTGCCGATAGTGAGCTTGTGGTACATGTGGGAAGTATTCCGTTAAATAAAAAAGGACAGACCAATATGGTAAAGCTGTCGTATTTTTGATATCCCCCATCGCCTTTCAGGCACTTTACTCACAATCATTTAAATAGTAAAGGTGTTCGTGAACTTCGTTTCCCGAGGGGAAGACTGCCTATAATTGACATTATTACAAAAACTATACTTTACCGATTACTAAAGTAACTACAAGGCGATTCTCCCCTTGGGGAGATGTCCGCAGGACAGAGGGGGATGTGTAGGTGGAGTTTTCAAAAAACCCTATCTGTTTTTTGTTCCAATAACATTAAATCAGTTAGTACTATTGCTGTTATAGCTTCTAAAACAGGTGGTACACGCAGGGCAACGCAAATATCGTGACGACCTGTTATAACCAATTCATCAACCTTGCCTTTTTCAAAATTCATGGTTTGCTGAGGTCTTGCAATGCTTGATGTTGGTTTTACGGCAATACGGAATATCAGCTCGTTACCATTGGTAATACCACCATTTATTCCGCCTGCATTATTTGTTTCTGTGGTACCATGTGTATCAATAATATTATCATTATGCTCAAAGCCGGTCATTTTTGTGGCAGCAAAACCACTGCCAAATTCAATACCTTTAACGGCAGGTATGGCAAATACAGCATGACTTATAACCGATTCAACCGAATCCCAAAATGGTTCTCCAAGTCCAATGGGCAGCCCAATAACCTTACAATTAACAATACCGCCAATGGAGTTTTTATCGGCAATTGCCTTATTAACTGCTAAATCAATATCGGCAGAGCCTCCGGCCTCAATAAGTTTTGATTGAATTTTAATACCTTTTAAAACCTTTTTTGCAACAATACCTGCTGCTACAATTGCTACTGTTAAACGTGCCGAAAAATGTCCACCACCCCTGTAATCGTTAAAACCGCCAAATTTTGCTTTTCCTGTAAAATCAGCATGACCCGGGCGCGGCGAAGAACCCAGATTGGCATAATCACCCGAGCGTATATCCATGTTGCGAAAAAATATAGTTAAAGGTGCACCTGTTGTTTTGCCATTAAAAATACCGCTTAAAAATTCCGGAATATCCGCTTCCTTTCGTGGTGTTGTCCCTTTTGCGCCGGCACGGCGACGAGATAAATCGGTTTCAAAATCCTGTTCGTTCAAAGAAATACCGGCCGGGCAACCGTCAATTACAACCCCTGCACCAATTCCGTGCGATTCACCAAATATTTGTACTTTAAAAATCCTTCCAAAACTATTCATATTGTAATATCTTTTTTATTTAAACGGCACATTAATATTCAAACTTAATTAAAGATTGCTAATAATTGTTTCATTGCTTTGAACTTTGAACTTTGAACTTTGAACTTCCAACTTTGAACTTCATTAATCAACATCAACCCCCAACACCTGCATATCGTTAAAAAATTCAGGATAGGTTTTATTTACACATTCGGCACCTTCAATAATAATTGGTTTTTTTGCATTTAATGCAGCCAAAGTTAAAGCCATTGCTATGCGGTGATCGTTATGTGCATAAACGTTTCCTCCAGATACTTCTCCACCTTTAATCAACATTATATCCTGCTCATAATCAATAGTTACACCAATTTTATTAAACTCTTCCTTTAAAGCTTTACTTCTATTGCTTTCTTTATGAATTAGCCTGTGTACTCCTTTAATTTTACTTGTACCATTACAGTTAGCTGCCAATGCTGTTAATACCGGAAACAAATCGGGGCAATGCAAAGCATCAAATTCAAATGCGCTTAGTTTTTGAGGCTTTTTAACAGTTATTGAATTATCCTCAATCTTAATTATAGCACCGGCATCTGTTAAAGCATCAAGAATTCTAACATCCGCCTGTGTTGAAGATGCAGAAAGCCTGTTGACAGTGATTTCTCCACCAATAGCCCCTGCCACAAGCAAACCTGCTGCTCCGCTCCAATCGCCCTCAATATAGTATTTTCCTGCAGAATAATCCTGATTCCCCTTTATTGTAAATTCTTTATAATCATTGTGTTTTATTTCTCCACCAAACGCCTTAATGGCATTTAAAGTCATTTCAACATAAGGGATACTCTTTAAATTATTTACTTTAATAACACTATCTCCTTTAGCCTTGGGCAACGCTATTAGCAGTCCTGAAAGAAATTGCGAACTCAGGCTTCCATCTAATTCGATAATACCCGGAATTAACGGCCCTATTATTTTTAATGGCGGGTAACCATTATTTGTTGTTATTTTAACGCTTAACCTATTTAATGTGTTGGTCATAAATTCGGCAGGGCGCTTTAACAACGAACCTTCAGCAGTTAGTTCAACTTTGTGCGAAAAAAGGCTTACAATGGGCGTAAAAAGGCGTATAGCAAGCCCCGACTCGCCACACAAAAGCTTTTTAGGTTTTGGCATATTACTTGGGATAATAGATATAGAATTACCATTATCAAACACCTTGCAACCAAAGCCGGCTGCAATATTAAGTCCCGCAAGGGCATCATCACACCTCGATGGGTTTTCAATAATTGTTTTACCATTGGCAAGTACCGATAGCGCAATTGCCCGTTGCATAAAGCTTTTTGATGCAGGGGCTTTTACATGCCCGTTTATTTTTGATGGAAATATTACTTTATTCATTGATTTAATAATTTGCTCACTAATTACACTAAATAAATAAATGTTTAATTTATTGGTTTAAGTAATAGTTGTATTAAATTGGTTATTAGTTATTTAAAATATTATTAATTTCATTTTCTGTAAGTTGTCCCGGCGCTGTTTCAGATTCATTATCACAACGTACAAACGTAAAAGGTGCTCCCTTTTTTAATGCATCAATGCGTGTTTTTCTTCCAAGGCTACCCATTCCAAACGATATTACAGGAAAATTCAAGTTATACAATTCCATTAACCTGTTATTATCAGCTTTTGCATTAACCATTGTTGCAATTTTTACCAAATCGGCGCCTTTTGCCCTGCACTCCTTCGCTACTCTGTTCAGCTCTGTTGCATCAGGAGTAAAACCATAGTTGTGGTATGATACAATTACTTTACAACCTTTGTTTTTTGCATATTTTACCAGCTTTGAAATATATTCTATATCCGATTCAACTTCGATATCAATCCATTTTGCCCCCCCGTCAATAGCAGCTATAAGTAATTCAAGCCTTTGGTGTTGAGCCAAACCCTCATCTCTGCAAGTTGCAATAAGGTTTTGGTGGCAACTAAAAAGTTGCTTTACACAGCTTGTATCAAGTCCCGACTTTTCTATGCGTATTTCAGCCATATCAGCCCCAATAAGAAGCTCCTGTATTTTTTTTAATCCTTGTGCTGCTATTGATCGACAAAGCATTTTATTAAGTAGTTTAGTAATGAGTATTATGAAAAATTATAGCAATTTACAATGTATGTTTATATCATTTTAAATTTTGTATTACATCCGTATCTAATTATTCAAAGTCTATTTTTTTCAGCTCTTTAATACTAATTTGTTCTATTGTAACATTGCCAATACCATTCATTAAAACAAAATGGATAATGCTGCCCTCACGTTTTTTATCCATAATTAAAGCATCAATAATCTCACTATGTTTTTCGGGCATGGTTACAGGCAGCTTAAGAGCCTTTAAAAGGTTTATAACTCTTTGATAGTCATTTTGGGTTAAGCTGCCCCTATCAACCGATAGTTTAGCTGCAACAGCCAGTCCAATACTAACTGATTTTCCGTGCGAAACGCCCAAAACCTTTTCAACTGCATGACCATAGGTATGCCCAAGATTTAGTTTGCGCCGCTCTCCCTTCTCTTTTTCATCTTTATTTACAATATTTGACTTTATTTTTATTGAATTTGAAATCAGCTCTTCAATAAAGGTAGAATTTAGGTTTAGTGCCATTTTTGCGTTTTGTTCTAAAAATGCGAACATTGTAGCATCAGCAATTAAGGTGTGTTTAACTATCTCTGCAAAACCGTTATTTAAATCATCCGAATCTAAAGTTTTGAGCATTTCGGGGTCGCAAATAACAAATTTAGGCTGGTTAAAAACTCCTACCATATTTTTAAAACCCTGAAAATTAACACCATTCTTGCCGCCAACACTGGCATCTACCTGCGATAGCAAAGTTGTGGATATAAATCCGAAATCAATTCCACGCAAGTAAACCGAGGCAGCAAAACCTCCAATATCGCAAATAATTCCTCCACCAACAGCAAGTAAAAACGAGCTACGGTCGGCTTTATATTCTATTAGTTTCTTAAGAATATATTCAATTGTACTTAATGTCTTTATTTTCTCAGTCTGTCCAATTTCAATAACTTTATAATCATTAAAATACTCACCATAAATACCCCTTACCTTATCATCAATTAATACAATTACCTGCTTTTTTGGCAAATAGTTTTTATAGTTTTTATAATCCTCACCTATTATTAGTATAGAATCGGACTGAGAACCTTTAATTGTTATTTTTTCCATCAGTTAATAATTTATCACTTGAAATCTTGAACTTTAATTAATCATTGTTAAATTGTTTTATTATATAAACATTAAACTTTGAACTATCCAACCAACTACTCATTCATAATTTTAGTTTGCTTATTAATTGATTCTTGGTGAATAGATTTAAATATCTGAGCAATAAACTCATCACTTAAATTACGGCTTTTTCCTTTCTCCTTTGTTTTTGTCAATATTTCGTACCACCTGTCAGGCTGAAGAATAGTGATATTATTTATTTTTTTATAATCTCCAATCTCCTCGGCTACCTTCATTCTCTCCTCTAAAATGTCAAGCAATTCATTGTCAAATTTATCAATTTGTTGACGCAAATCTTCTAAAGTATGCAGAATATTTGGATTGCTTGATTTTAAAGTACGCAAAACAAGTTTGCCAAGGAGTTCTTTTAACTGTGCCGGTGTTATTTGCTGTTTGGCATCGCTCCATGCTTTGTCAGGATTTATATGAGTTTCGATAATAAGCCCGTCATAATTCAAATCCATTGCTTTTTGCGATATTTCAAGCAAAATATCCCTGCGCCCAGCAATATGGCTTGGGTCGCAAATCATTGGCAAATCTGGCATTCTACGTCTTAATTCAATTGGCAGCTGCCATTGAGGTATATTGCGGTAACGGGTTTTATCAAATGTTGAAAAACCGCGGTGTATGGCACCTACCCTTGTAATACCTGCCCCTTGTATGCGTTCAATAGCACCCATCCAAAGGTCAACATCGGGATTAATCGGATTTTTCACAAATACAGGAATATCAACTCCTTTTAATGCATCAGCAATATCTTGAATGGCAAAAGGGTTGGCCGATGTACGAGCCCCAATCCATATAATATCAACGCCCATGCGGAGTGCCTCATATACATGTTTTACATTGGCTACCTCGGTTGATACCATAATTCCGGTTTCTTGCTTAGCCAATTTAAGCCATTCTAAGCCAATACTGCCAACCCCCTCAAACGAATTTGGGCGGGTGCGCGGCTTCCAAATACCTGCCCTAAAAATACCAATTCCCTGTTCACTTAGCTGTTTTGCTGTATTTAAAACCTGCTCTTCCGACTCGGCACTACATGGACCGGCAATTATTAAAGGCTTACCATTTGTTTGTAATCCCCAACCTTTAAATGGAGATTCTAATTCTGTATTCATACTGTAATTTTTTCTAAATTTATGCAATTATTTGAAAAGTATCCTTTTAATCTTATTTGATTCCTCTATCATTATATGTAAACTATCAATTTCATCATTTATAATATACTCCCTAAACTGTTTTAACTTATTTATATAGGTATCCAAAACCGTAGTTACATTATCTTTATTCTGAATAAAAATTGGACTCCACATATCTGCTGAGCTCTTTGCCAAGCGTACTGTACTATCAAAACCACCACTGGCAAGGTCAAAAATATGCTTCTCATTTTTTTCTTTTTCAAGAACAGTTAATGCCAATGCAAATGAGCTAATATGCGAAATATGAGAAACATAAGCTGTATGAACATCATGGTTGGCGCTATTCATATAAATAACACGCATATTTAACACTTCGTACATCCTTTTTACTACAGCTATTGCTCTTATATCACTATCCTCAGTATCGCATAAAATAGTTGCCTTACCATCAAACATGCCCGATATTGCTGCCCATGGTCCTGAGAATTCAGTACCTGCCATTGGATGACCTGCCACATACTGTTTTCGTTTGCTATGGTATTTTACATGCTCTAAGAGAGCTCCTTTTGTCGAACACATATCGGTAACAACTGCATTGCTAACTGCATCAAGAACTTTTGAAAGTACCTTTATAGCCGCATCAACAGGAATGGCAATAATAACCAAATCGGCTTTTATTACAGCTGATTCCAAATCGGCTATCTCATCAACAAATCCGATATTTAGTGCAGTATTGGCATTAATTTTATCTTTGTCAACACCGATAATTTTGTTGGCAAACCCTCTTTTTCGTAAATCAATAGCAGTAGAACCGCCCATTAATCCTAAGCCTATAATTGTTAGTGTCATTTTATTTATCTTATGTCTGAATATATAAGCACTATCCAAGTTTTTTTTAACTTTTTTTGATTTATTTTAAACTATTGCTAAGTGGTAAAAATTTCAGGCTTTTCTATCATAACCTTTACTTTTTTAATACGTTGAATAGATTTTAGTAAAGTATCATTTGAACTACATAGTGATATACGCGCATATTTATTACCATTGTTACCAAAAATATTCCCGGGTGTAATAAACACGTTAGCTTCATTCAATATCATATCAGAGAATTCAATTGCATCATAAAAGCCATCAGGAATTTTTGCCCAAACAAACATACCTGTTTGCTTTTTATCATATACCGCCCCAAGGCTGTCAAATAGTTGCCAAACCAATTTACGACGCTCTGCATATATCCTATTTATTGAATCGTACCACTGTTGTGAATTCTCAAGGGCTTTGGCAGCAGCCATTTGAACAGGCTTGTACATACCCGAATCCATATTACTCTTAATTTTAATAATATGACCAATAAATTCGGCATTACCGGCTACCATACCTACCCTAAAACCTGCCATATTATGCGATTTGCTAAGTGAGTTTAGTTCTAAAGCAATATCATTAGCGCCAACAACTGAAAGTATGCTCAAAGGGTGCTTGTTTAGTATAAAACTATACGGATTGTCATTACAAATAAGTATGTTATGTTTTTTTCCAAAACTAATTAATTGTTTAAACAAATCTATTGATGCAGGCTGTCCGGTTGGCATATTTGGATAGTTTACCCACATAATCTTTACTTTATCTAAATCAAGTTTTTCTAAAGCATCAAAATCGGGATACCAACTATTTTCTTTTGTCAAACCATATTCAATTATTTCGGCTCCTACAATTTGCGATACCGAACGGTAAGTTGGATATCCTGGATTTGGTATCAATACTTTATCACCCGGGTTTAAAAATGCCATTGAGATATGCATAATACCCTCTTTTGACCCCATAAGTGGCAATATCTCTGTTTCGCTATCTATATTTACACCATAAAACTTATTATACCATTCTGAAAATGCCAAGCGCAACTCAGGTATCCCCTTATAACTTTGATAGCCATGGTTGCCGGGTATATTAGCCCCTTTTGTTAATACACTTAATGCTTCGGTAGGTGGCAATAAATCGGGGTTACCAATACCAAGATTTATAACATTGTAACCCTGTTTATTCATTTGTTCAATCTCTTTTAACTTTTTAGAGAAGTAGTATTCTTTCACCAGTTGGGTTCTTTCTGCAGGTTTTATCATAGTATTATTGATTATGGATATTTTCTAAAGATTCTATACTGTATTTATACTCTCCTAAAATTTTCAAATCGGTTACCAAAGGTGTTATTGCCGATAAACCTTGTTTATACCTCTCATAACTATCAAAGCTAATATCTACATAAAAAAAGTACTGAAACTCTTTGCCCACTATTGGCATTGATTGGATTTTTGTAAGGTTAAGATCGTAAAAAGCCAAAACACTTAAAACCTGCGATAAGCTTCCTTTTTGGTGAGGAAGGCTAAAGCATAACGATGCTTTACTTATGTTTGTTAATAAAAAACCATTATTATTTTGATGTGTAATAATTAAAAAACGAGTATAATTTCTTTTATTTGTCTCGATACCATTTGCCAAAATCTCGAGTCCATATAATTCTGCTGCTAAATCGCTGGCAATAGCTCCTTTACCTATAAGCTTTTTGTTGTGTATTTTACTTGCACTTAATGCGGTATCAACCGATTCTACCAATTTAATATCAGGATAGTTTTTAAAGAATTTACGCGTTTGCGCAATTGCCATATAGTGTGAATGTACTTCGGTAATATCTTCAATTTTTTGACCGGGTAATGCCATAAGATTCTGCTTTACCCTTAAATACTCTTCACCGATTATTTTTACGGGCGACTCTTTTAGCAACACATAATTCGGAATAAGACTTCCGGCAACCGTATTCTCAATGGCCATTATTCCATAATCAATCTCTTTATTTGCCACTAAATCTGTAATAGTCTCGAAACTTGAGCAAGGCTGTACCTCAATATCTGTGTTAAAAAAATTACGAGCTGCAATTTCATGAAAAGCACCAACTCCTCCCTGAATAGCTACTTTTTCTACTTTAACATCTACTGTACTATTATTTTTCATAAAAAAAAGGCATAAAAAAACCCCGCTTGTGAGCGGGGTTATGATTTATATAAAATAATATTATTTACATACACAAAAACCCCGTCTTGCTTCCCCAAAAAAAGAAATAATAAAAAGAGGTATTTGCTACAAGGTTTTTCATATATAGAATTTATTTTTTGTTGTTTATTTCGTTTATTGTTTAATTATATTTATCAACATTAATTTTTGAGACAACAAAGATGAAGGTATTTTTTTTATAAACAAACATAATTTCAGAATTATTTTTAAACTTTAAACTTTCAAGCCTTGAACCTTCTTAATCTACCGTTTTCTATAATTCTGTTCCCACTTCCATGCCGAAAGGGTCATTTCATCAATTGTTTTTTCGGCTTTCCACCCCAACTCATTATTGCCAATAGTTGTATCTGCCCATATTTGCTCAATATCCCCTGCCCTGCGTCCAACTACCTTAAATTTCAGTTTTTGGTCTGATGAGCGTTCAAACGATTTTATTAACTCAAATACCGATAAACCGTTTCCTGTTCCAATATTAAACATTTCGTAATCAGACTTATTTTTACCATCTATCATCCGCTCAATGGCCACAATATGAGCCTTGGCAAGGTCAATAACATGAATATAGTCGCGAATACAACTACCGTCAGGGGTATTGTAATCATCACCAAAAACACTTAATTGTTCTCGAATTCCATAAGCAGTTTGCGTAATAAAAGGCATTAGGTTGGCAGGGACACCAATGGGCAGCTCGCCAATTAGTCCTGAATGGTGCGCACCAATTGGGTTAAAATAGCGCAAGGCAATACCTTTTATTTTTGCACCCGAAGCTATAGTATCTTTTAAAATATTCTCGTTTACCTGCTTTGTATATCCATAAGGTGATTCAGCAGGCTTTATCGGGGCATTTTCGGTTACCGGCAGTTCATCGGGCTGACCATAAACTGTACACGATGACGAAAAAACAAAGTTTACGATACTATGCTTTTTCATGGCATCTAATATATTAATCATGGTAACCAAATTGTTACGGTAATAGTGTAAAGGTATTTCAACCGACTCGCCAACTGCCTTTGCTGCCGCAAAATGTATTACTCCGGCTATATCAGTATGTTCGGCAAAAAAATCGTTAAGTATATCTTCATCTAATAAATCAAATTCGTAAAACTTTGGACGAACTCCTGTAATTTGCTCAATGCGGTCAATTACACTTGCTTCTGAATTTGACAGGTTATCAATTACAACAACTTCATAACCCTGCTCAATCAACTCAACCGTTGTGTGCGAGCCAATATAGCCTGTTCCGCCTGTTACCAATATTTTTCCTTTTTTACTCATTATTTTGTGATTTTATTGTAAATAGATAAAGAAAAAAATAACATCGTCATCTTTGGCGAACTTATTTTAAACTTTTCACTTAGCAACAAAAATACTGAGTAAATTCATTATTACAAGGATTAAATTAACAAGTATTGGTTTATGGTTAGTAATATTAAAAACTGTGTGGAAAAACAATAATGAGTCTGCCCTGAAAAGTCATGAATATATTTGCAAAAGCCTAATCTTATTAGTGTTTATTATTTGATTAATTAACTAATCATCAAATGACCAAAAACTCAATATTCCTGCATTTTTTTCCATAGCTTTTGGCTAAGCTCACGGGCTTTTTCTTTTATTTCAGATTCATTAACTGTAGTAACCTCGCGGTTTTCAACAATTAGTTTGCCATTTGAAATTACATGCTGCACATGCGAACCTTCAATACCATATAAAAAATGGTGTAAAAAATTATCTTTTGAAAAGTTTGTTTGCGGTTGATAATCAAGTATTACCAAGTTATTGTCGCCATCGCCGCTAAAATTATTGGCATCTAAATAATTATGTATATTCCTAAACCTTTGATAAATTTCAATATAGTCAATATCATCATTTAACTGCCCGTTTAAAAAAGTAGCTTTTGCTGCCCTCAGCATATTAGAATGCAACCCATCGGTACCAAGAAATATATTATCACCAATTGTGCATGAATTAAACTGCCCAACATTGTTATTCAAATTACTTTCGGTATTCTGAACCAAATAAATTCTGCTATTCCTAATCAGTTTTCGTTCTTCATCGGTTAAATACAATCCATGTATAAACAATGATTTTGGCAATTCTAAAATACCAGCATCTTTAAAACGTTCAACAACACGCTTATTATGAATGTCATAGCAATTTTCTTGATCATATAAATCCTCTGCCACATGTACATGAATACCCGTATTATATTTTTTTGCCAAGGCAACAGCTTTTTTTAGGGTTTTTTTAGTAACAGTAAACGATGCGTGCAAACCAACCAACCCCTGATTATTTTTTAGGTACGATTCAGTTTCAGCAAGGGCTTTTCGTGCAATATCCACACCATCACGATCTGATATTTCGTAGCTTAACAAATGCCCAACCCCAACTTCGTTAAATACATCGGCAATAGTTAGTAACGAACCCTCTATTGCAAACGGACCGGAATGATGGTCGATAACAAAAGTTACCCCATTTTTAGCACAGGCAATAGCAGTAACATAAGCACTGTACTTTATCATCTCCAAATCGAGCGATTTGTCAAGAGGCCACCAAATATTCTTTAAAATCTCATAAAAATTATCAAGCTTTTTTTTCAATGCCGGCATTCCCATGGCCAATGCTGAATAAACATGATGATGTCCACACCCAAACGATTTGGTTACATATTTTCCTTTACAATCAATAACAGTAGCATTAGATCCTGACTGTTTTATTGTATCAATATTTTTTATTGCACCATCTGTGCCTTCTTCAACCAAAAAATTACCTGTTTTAAACTCTAAGGTCTTCCAGTCAATAAACGTGGCATCTTTTAAGACTATCATAATATTGGAATTTGCTAATAAATATAACAAAAAAACAATACTACTGCAAACTTTATAAGTAATAAAATATGATAATAACTATTCGGGAGGAATCTTATTCTGGATTGAAAGGTTTGTAAACAAACCTAAAAGGGATATTAACCAATTTTGAGAAGATTTGACCTTCATTCTCAACATCTTCATCATCATAACCCCACACTATTTCAATATCTTTGCCTGCTTGTACCTGAGTTTCAAGTATTCTAAGCACTTTAAGCAACAACCTGTTTGATACAGAATTAAAATATTCTGATTGAATATTCAACTCCATTTTATGGTTAAGGTTTTGCAGATTTTCATCTAACCATTTAAAAATAGGTTTAAATATTTCATGAGGATCTTCAGGAAATGAATATCCTGAAATCTCATATATCATGCTAACAGGGTTAAAGCAAATATAAGGATGTGTTTTTGTTGGTTTTTGTATTAAAATATCCATATAGTAATTTACTATTTAGTGCTTATACGAAAACTGTCAATTTTTATGAAATGGAATATTTTGAACCTGCCTGTGTTTTGGCAGACAAGTAAGATTTTTATTTTTTGAGCTTAGTTGATGCCTTTGTATCAACTAAGCTCAAAAAAGTAAAAATATCGCCAAAAGAAACATTTCTAATTTTGTAGAGTTTTCGTGCAAGCACTATTTACAAAACATGTACAAGATAACCAATATTCTAAAACTGTAAAAGTTTTTTTTATGCCTTATTTTCACAAATATTTATTTTATCAATGAATTACTCAAATTATTAATTCTCAATGTATTTAATAATTTGTTTAATTCTACTTTACGAACTTAATTTTGTTTGTTGTTTCAATTTTTGTTT